>DFKO01000219.1 GCA_002373855.1 Lachnospiraceae bacterium UBA3643 | reverse complement strand
ACTTTTTTTATGGATATTAAAGCATGTGCCGGAGAAGGAGCCGGACAGCAGTTTGCGCTCGGTATCGCCGGACAATGTCTCTGCTGACTATGTGCCGGAGGAAATCCCGGAGCCCCAGGCACCGCCTGCTCTCTTGTCCCAGGAGGCAACTCCTACATCTATATCACTTACATGGGAGGATACCCTGTACGATACATATGCTGTATTTTACAAAGCTGACGGAAGCGAGCACCAGGAGTATCTGAAAAAAGTAACAGATGATCCCGAGATAGAGCTTACCGGTCTGGCGGTTGGTACACCGTATACCATATATATAACTGACGGGGAAGATGAGAGCCTTGAGTATCTACCGGTATTCAGTACAGGTACTTCGATATACGGATACTGCGATCCCTTTAAGGCAGTGGATGCCATCCTGAATGTATATGACAGGGATGAAGAGACAGGAGAGATAAAAGAGACGCTGGATACTGCAACTGTCGTGATGTCAGCCGATGAAGGCTGCCTTGGAGTAACGGTAAAGCCTATTATGACCACACCTCTATACAGTGATGAGACCATGTCAAACTCTTACGTTAATCTGACGGCAGGTCAGGAACTCCATGTCTCAAAGAGTGACAACGGACATTACTGCTATCTGTCTCCCGGAGGAGACTGGGTACTCCATGTCACGGTTTACGATGAAGAACTTGAAAAGGAAATTGCCGAAGCTGAGGCACTGCTAAAGGAGCAGGAAGATGAATCGGTGTCTGACGATACAGCTATAACTGTTCCAAAGAGGACTATGGGATGGGTAAATGCCAGAACACTCCTCGTTGATGTGAGAGGATTCTTTACCGATCCCGAGGATCTGTACGGTATACAGATAAACAGGACGAATGCATATTCCTCGATATTTACATGTGGTGGAAATGCAAATGAGGTTAATACCGGATCAGATGAAGGTACGAGATATGACTGTGTCAGTGAAAACGATGCGAATGCAGTGCTCTCCTCAGAAGGATACAATGTGATAGACGGTATCACCGGTCAGGCTCTCCCCAATTACGGAAGTCCGGATCAGATGCCTGTAATATGGGATCTGGCCCTTGAACTGAAGACATGTCAGGCGACGGCCCTTTATTCAGGATATACGATAGTCATATATGATGGTTACAGACCGCTCTCCACATCGGCAGCAGTCAGCGGATACCTGGCTGATCAGGGATATCTCACATATTCGGCATCAGGGACCAATCTGGCCCAGGGATATCTGACAAACGGTACATATAACATCAATTATTACATAGCCCAGAAATCAAGGCACAACAGGGGTATAGCGGCAGACTTAACGATCAGGGAGTATACGGATTTAAGTACACTCGGTGACGAGGCTGTGATGCAGACCAAGATGCATACCCTTGATTTCAGATGCAATATGGAATATAACACATGGGCAGCAGATTTGCTGATCGATATCATGACTGCCCACGGATCCAACCTTGAATATTTAAGAGACAAGCAGGAGTGGTGGCATTTTCAGCTCCAGACAGAGCTGACGGGTCTGTATCCTCTGATCGATCAGTATGGATACTCGGATATTATATTCTGATGGGGAATCCGGCGGAGATTAAATGAGAAAGTTTGCTTTTAGGAAAATTAAATATATGCTGATCGGGGTTATGGCCCTGGCTGCTTTTGTTTTTGCGGGATGCGGACGTAATCCCGCAAAAGCATTTTACGGGACTTTTGGGAGTACCGTGGATATATCAGAGTATGTATGCGAGAGGGCAGATGAATGGATGAGCACAGCTCTTATGGGTGAGCTTATCGACAGTGATGATATCATCACCGACATCAGATTATCTGTGATCCTTACGTTTAACGAGGACGGGACGTGGTCACAGACTATAGATGAATCATCGTATGAAAGTGCCGTGACAGACGGATATGAAAAGATGGAAGTACTTGTGAGAGAACTGTTAAAGCTCAGATTAAAAGGAGCAGGAGAGACAGAGTATGATAATGATGATGCCATTGATAATCTCATAGAGGAAACACTTGGCATGACACTTTCAGAGTATGTAAGTGAATATGTGACAGATATTATTCCGTCACTTGAAGAACTCTCTGATATTTATAATACAGAAGGCCGATATGAAGTGACTGAGAATGTGCTGGTGAGGGACGGTATACAGGAGGCTTATTTGGCAGGGGAAGATACCATAGTCATCACCGCTCCTGTATCGGAAAATGCGGTTTGGGAGAATGATTATCCCATGATACTGGTTAAGGAAGGAACCGCAAGTCCGGAGCCTGTACAAACAGAAGATACAGAAACGGAGCAGGATAAAACGGATAGTGACAGCGGTGATGAAGAACTGGCTGAAAAAGAAGTAATAGAACTAAAATAAGTGTATGAAGAGTGCAAAAAATATTTTTGACATAAAAATAAAGATGATGTGTCTCATTATGACCGTGGTAATTGCGGCTGTGATGATATGGCCCGTATCCGTTATGGCAGACGGTGACAAGTGCATGGCAGAAAATATCACTCTCACTGTAAATGACACAGATATATATAATGTAAAGGCTGTCTGCCCGTATTATGATAACAATACATATTTATCATTAAGGGATATGGCCAATGCTTTTGCGGGGACGGACAAGGCATTTGATGTATCTGTTGCATCGGACAGTATTGTGATCACGACAGGTACAGATTACCAGTCTCCCGGCATCGGCAATGATCCCTTTGATCAGGCTGCGGTTGATGAGGTGTATGGTTTGTCATACACCCTTAAGATCAATTCTATAAAGATTGACGGCAGAGAAGTGAAATACTTTTCTTTAATAGGCTCTGTAGGCGGCGTGTATGATGCATTTATCTCTACGACAGATTTTGCACTCATCTTTGATACAGATATGTGGTACAGAGGAGATGCTCTGTTTGCCGATACAAAATCTGATTATGTGATAGACATAGACAGACTTGATAAAAATGAATATTTCTCCTTATCATCAGGGGCTCTTGTGGGAGATGCCACGACGGGAGATATACTCTATGAATATGAGGGAGATAAGTCCCTGCCTATAGCCAGTACCACAAAACTCATGACTTATCTGGTCGTAATGGATGCTGTCTCAAAGGGTAGCATATCAATGGATGACAGTATCGTGATCTCTGAGAAAGCAGAGTGGCTCTCCGGGACTAGTGACGGGGTAGTGGCCCTTACGGCCGGAACGGTTACCAATATCCGTGATATGCTCTGCGGCATGATGATTGCATCGAGCAATGAATGTGCCCTCGTACTTGCCGAGCATGTGGCCGGTACGGAGCAGCTGTTTGTGGATATGATGAATACCACAGCCGCAACCATAGGACTGTCGGATGAAACCGTATTTTACAATTGTAACGGTCTGCCGGTCTACAGTGAGGATATGATTACATCAAAAAAACAGAATCATATGACATGCGAGGATATGTTTAAACTCTGCAGTTACATAATAAACAGATATCCCCAGATCACGGATATTACGACGCTTAAAAGTACGACACTGTCGTCTGTAGGAGCATGGGTAGCCAATACAAACTCACTTCTCTATAATATGCCGGAATGTATCGGTTTAAAAACCGGTACGACAAACAAGGCAGGTGCTTGCCTGGTATCTGCCGCGACGGTTAACGTGGACGGAACGGATCATATAATAATTGCAGTTGAACTGGGGGCAGAAAATCAGATATACCGTATCACCGTATCCCAGGTACTCCTGACATACGGTATCCAGTATGTGCTTGGAGAGACGCCGTCTCATCATGATACGGATGTCCCCGGTGATATTCCGGTTACGGCAGAGGGTCTGTGCTCCCTAATCGTAAACACAGCAAGAGAAAAACATGAAAAGACAGAGGAATAGGTAAATGTCATTAAAAATTGATCTTAAAAACAACTGGAAAAAATATCTCGGATGGGCGTGGCTGGCCCTGTCATTCCTTGCTCTTGTTATTTTTTATGTAGCGAGGATTGATTATCTCCTTGATTCAGATATGTCCAGCGAGATGGTGCTGGCAGATGTGCTTGCCAAGAGCAGAAACATTATATTATCAAAAAACTGGAATTATTCAACCGAGTTAAGACTTCTTAATAACCAGTTAATATATGAACTTTTCCTTGCCATATCGGGCAGTTATCATGTAGCAAGGATACTGTCAGGTATTACACTTTATATTTTACTTGCACTAGCATTTTATTACCTTTGTGTTCAGGCCGGACTTAAAAAATATTATGCTTTTATGGCCGGATTTTTATTTATGCCGATTTCCGGCAGTTATATGGAGTTTGTGCTGTACGGACTTTATTATATTCCCCATATCATTATTTCATTTGTATCAATGGCAATGGTGCTCCATATAGCAAAGACAGAAGATAAGAGATTTAAGATAAGCATGATGATGGGACTCTTTGCCCTGGCGGCTCTTGCGGGAATGGGAGGCCCCAGACAGATCATCGTCACATATCTGCCACTTGGACTTGTCATGATGGGACTTCATGTCAGAGGATACTGGAGAGGACGCCAGGAGGATTATGATAAATACCTTGGTGCATATATTGCCCTGGCAGGAGCAATGCTTGGACTTGCCATTAATAACATTATCCTCTCTAAAATATATTCGTTCAGTATGTGGGGCGAGTTAAAATTTACATCTTTTTCTTTTGCAAGATTTGAGACGATCATATCAGGTATCATGAGATGTTTCGGATACAGAGAAAGCGACGTGATGACTTTTGATCTGGTGCGAAACGGCGTATGTTTCCTGATCATTGTCGGCTTTGCCGTGTATTTCGTTTTCTGGAAAAAAGAGAGACGCAATATCGATGAGAAACTGATTGGTGGTTATCTCATAGGTGCAACGATTATATATATATTGCTGTATCTGTTTACGGACATGCTTTATGAGGACAGATACTATCTGCCGATCATAATATGCGGACTCCTCTGTATCGGTTTTCTGATGTGCAGACTTGAGGAAAAGGGACGCTTTTTAAATCTGTTTCCGATGCTGCTTATGGTGATAACTTTAGGTGTGTGTATATTTAACTATAAAGATTATGCATCCATAGACAGGACGTCTGAGCTTAAAAAGGTTGTCAGGGAACTGGCAAAGAGCGATTATACGACAGGATATGCATCATACTGGAATGGCAATATTTGTACAGAACTGTCAAACGGTGAGATCGAGATGTATGCATGTGACACGGTTATATCTGAAATAATCGATGTAGAGTCTTTGTTCCCCTGGCTCCAGAAAGCAGATCATTTTACCGAGAGGCCGGAGGGAAAAGTATTCCTGTTGTTTTCCAGAGATGAGACGGCAGTATGTCCTCTCTTAAGATACCTGACCGATACAAAACCGTTAATAGAGACAGGCAATTATGTAGTATATGGTTTTGATGACGCGGAAGTGATGCTCTGTGAGCTCAGTGATTATCAGTACAACTTAAAAGTCGACTCATGGTTTGTAAACGGTGAGGCAAAGAACGGTTCATGGTATCTGTATGATAAGGGAGCGACAAGCGGACCTGTCATGACATGGTATGCCGGAACATATGAGGCAGTCATAGAGGGAGAGAGCCTTGATGGTATAAATATTGTTGCAACCTCGGAACTCGGAGAGAAAGTAATAGATGCTTCATATGAATACAGAGACAATAATAAAATAATATTTACGATAGAACCTAAAATAAACGAACACTTCTGTGAACTCAAGATATCAAACGAGACTGTGGGAACGATACGTATAGACAGAATTGAGATACACCGGGTTGCAGGAGATATGTAATTATTTTAATTTTGCATAAATAAAGAAGTGGGTTACCACGCATTGCGCAGCGGAGCAGGCGCTTAGCGTGGTAATCCACTTTTTTTATGATCACAGAAAAAAATATTGACATATTCATGCAAGGAGTATATTATCATAAATGAACATATGAATGAATATTCATATGTAAAAACAAACAATTATTTCTGGAGGAAAAAATTAATGAAGAAAACTTATGAGATTGAAGTAGACTGCGCAAACTGTGCAAACAAGATGGAAGAAGCTGCAAAGAATACAAAGGGTGTGGCAAATGCAGTAGTCAACTTTATGGCACTTAAGATGATAGTTGATTTTGAAGAAGGTGCAGATGAGAAAGCAGTCATGAAGGAGGTCCTTAAGAACTGTAAAAAGGTAGAGGATGACTGCGAGATATATTTATAAGTCTTATTTAGTTCATTATTTGGAAAAGAGAGTATTACATGAATAAAAAGCAAAAGAGAATGCTGATGCGGATCATCATAACATTTATTATCATGATCGCACTGTATTTTCTAAAGAAATTTCTGGGTGAGTCGATAAAAGAACCTGTCTGGTTTATCCTTTACATGATACCTTACTTTATAATAGGTCATGATATTTTAAAAAAGGCATTTAAGGGCATTATAAACAGGCAGGTATTTGATGAATGTTTTCTGATGGCAGTTGCAACCATAGGTGCCATTGCCCTGGCCCTGCTTACAGCAAGCGGCGATTATACAGAGGCTGTAGCCGTCATGCTCTTTTATCAGGTAGGAGAGTTTTTCCAGACATATGCAGTCAGAAAGAGCAGAAAAAATATCAGTGAGCTGATGGATATCAGACCTGATTATGCAAATGTAATCAGGGATGGCGTACCTGTCAGAGTCGACCCGTCGGAGGTATCCAAAGGGGAGATCATAGAGGTTAATCCCGGCGAAAAGGTACCGATAGACGGCAAAGTGGTAGAAGGAAAAACTACTCTTGATACAGCTGCTTTAACAGGAGAGAGTGTGCCAAGGACAGTGAATCCCGGCGATGATATTATCAGCGGATGCGTCAGCCTATCCGGAGTAGTCAGAATAGAGACTACAAAAGATTTTGGCGAGTCGACCGTATCAAAGATCCTTGAACTCGTTGAAAATTCAAGTTCCAAGAAATCAAAATCCGAAAACTTTATCAGTAAGTTTTCGAGAGTATATACTCCGGCAGTTTGTTATGGAGCCCTGGCACTGGCATTTATCCCGCCGATAGTACTTTTGCTGCTTGATCAGAGTCCGATGTGGACAAAGTGGATATACAGAGCCCTTACATTTCTGGTAATCAGCTGCCCGTGCGCACTGGTGATCAGTATACCCCTTACTTTCTTTGCAGGTATTGGCGGAGCGAGCCGTGAGGGTATCCTGGTAAAGGGTTCAAATTACCTTGAAGCTATGGCTTCTGTAAAATATCTGGTATTTGATAAGACCGGTACACTCACAAAAGGTGTATTTGAAGTGACGGGCATACACCAGGCTGTAATGGATAATGATGAACTGCTGAAGATCGCGGCTCATACAGAATGCAAATCATCACATCCGATCGCAAAGAGCATCATATCGGCATACGGAAAAGATATTGATGACAAAAAGGTTTCTGACATAGAGGAGCTGGGCGGATACGGTATCACATCGTCGTACAGTGGAATGAATGTTGCTGTGGGTAACGAAAAACTGATGAATAAATGCGGCGTTTCTTACGAGCCGTGTCCAGAGTGCAGAGGAGAGGGTACAACAGCTCATATCTCACTGGACGGAAAATATGCAGGCCATATCGTCATATCCGACAGGATTAAGGATGGTATAGACAATCTCTCATCCATGCTAAAGAAAGCAGGAGTCAGAAAGACAGTCATGCTTACCGGAGATTCTGAGGAAGTGGCCGTAGCTGTGGCTGACAGGCTCCATATTGATGAGGTTCATGCAGGACTGTTACCGGGAGACAAGGTTGATCTGGTTGAGAAACTGCTCTCTGAGAAAAACGAGAAAGACAAGCTGGCATTTGTAGGTGACGGCATTAATGATGCGCCGGTTCTGCGCCGGGCAGATATAGGTATAGCTATGGGGTCTCTGGGAAGTGATGCAGCCATAGAAGCAGCCGATGTCGTCATCATGGATGATGACCCGAGAAAGGTTGCAAGGGCTATTGAGATATCAAGAAAATGTCTCAGGATCGTTTATGAGAATATTTATTTTGCTCTTGGTATTAAAGGTATATGCCTGCTCCTTGGAGCTGTAGGAATCGCTAATATGTGGATGGCGATATTTGCGGATGTCGGAGTTATGGTCATAGCAGTATTAAATGCAATCAGAGCACTGAAGGGAGTAAAGAAATGAAATCTAAAAAAGTAATCAGTGAAGAATCACTGATAGATCTGGCAGAACTTTTTAAGGTTTTTGGCGACTCCACAAGGATAAGGATACTGTATGCGCTTTTTGACGAGGAACTGTGTGTCGGGGATATTGCAGTAAAACTGAATATGACTCAGTCGGCCATATCCCATCAGCTCAAGATATTAAAGCAGAGCAGACTGATTAAAAACAGACGGGATGGCAAGACGATATTCTATTCCCTTGCCGATGATCATGTCAGGTCCATAATCGGTCAGGGTCTTGAACATGTGGAAGAAGAATAAATAGCATAAAGGATATTATGAAAATTGTTAGCACTCGCCCTTGACGAGTGCTAATTTTGGTGTTATAACAAAATCATAGGAATCCGTGAAAGGAGGAAATGATTATGAATATAGCAAAGTTTACTCAGAATTCTACACTCGCACTTAATAACTGTGAGAAAATTGCATATGAATACGGCAATCAGGAGCTGACAGAGGTTCATCTTTTATATGCCCTTATTACCCTTGATGATAGCCTGATACTAAAGATGATCGACAGGATGGAGATCAATAAAGAACATTTTGTCGACAGGG
>DFKO01000003.1 GCA_002373855.1 Lachnospiraceae bacterium UBA3643 | reverse complement strand
CAGTTCAGACAGCTCTGGATCGCTCGTATCAATGCTGCAGCTCGTATCAACGGACTCTCATACAGCAAATTTATGTATGGTCTTAAGCTTGCAGAGGTTGATATCAACCGCAAGATGCTCGCAGAGATGGCAGTTAACGATGCAGCAGGATTCGCTTCACTTGCAGATGTTGCAAAGGCTAAGCTTGCTTAATTAAGAGATTATCATAATATACTGATAATACGTCAAAAAGGATTGGTAAATATGCCAATCCTTTTTGCTTATGGGAAATATCATTTGTTTAAATTGACAATAGAGTGTATAATAGTAGTGCGACGCCGGACGTGTCCGGTATTATAAACAGTGGGGTATTATTATTTTGGACGAATCATGGGGGTTAAAAAGTCTGCTCGATAGTACTGACGATGTGGCAGTATTTATCGTAAATGACAAGACCGATACTTTATTATATTGCAATTATTACACAACACTTAAGACGGGAGCCCATGAGGGCAGTCTGCTTAAGGGTTTTTGGGATGATATACGCCCTCAGATGAAGGAATGCGGCGAAGGCAGGACCTACCGTTTCACATCTGAGCATACGCCTTTTGGAGACAACAAAAACGTGACCATCACCCGGGTTGTCTGGAAAGGCGGAGTCAAGGCGTACGCATTCCTCGTCACCAATCACCTTGAAAACAAGGAGGAGCGGGACAGAGAGATCATATTTAAAGCTCTCGGTAAGTCATATATTTCCATTCATGTACTTGATGAAGAGAGCAGGCTCGTATATACGATTTTCAAATCGGACGCCAAGGATGTATTTTATTTCAGACCTCAGCCGTATAAAGAGCTGATGGATGAACTGCTGGAGAAATATATCCATCCTGATGACATTCCCGGCATTGAGAAAATTAAAAATATTGAAGAGATAGAAAAGGAACTTGTCGATGATGGCAAGGGTCTGGCCATGCAGTTCAGACGCCGGACAGGCGATGACTACAGATGGTGTGAGATGGGCTTTTCGCGGGTAAAGGGCTCGGACGGAAAGTTTAAGACTGTCCTCACCCAGCGGGATATCCATACGGAGCGGATCATAAATAATGACAAGCTCTCAAACAAGATCATAATGGATGCCCTGGCCAATGCATACAGATCCGTATATCTGGTGGACCTGGATGATGGCAGCTATTCTACGGTAAAGCCTGATGAGCTGCTCTTTGGTATCAGGGATGAGGGTGACTACTCAGACCTGATGAGTATCGTCGAGGAGCTGATACCGGATGAAAATCAGAAAGATGACCTCAGGGGATTTTTCTCACTTGAATCACTGCAAAATGCTTTTGAGGGAGAGGCTGACAATATCGGCAGGGAGTATCCGAGCGTACTGACCCAGGAGGACGGATGGGTGAGTATAAATGCATTCAGAGCTCCCAGCGCACCGGGACTTGATAATAAATGCGTCGTGACATTCATGGATATCACGGAGCACAAGAGAGTGGAGAAAGAGCGCAACGAGCAGGTGATAGCTCTTGATGTCCTCTCCTCAAAATATACATGTGTATTTTTCGTAGACAGAAGAGATTATACATATCATGCACTCAAGTTGCCGCCTCAGTATAAATATTTCCTCAGTCAGTTCAGTACGGTAAAGGATATATTTGCCCATTACCTATCGGCTTATGTCCTCGAGGACTACCGGGATATGCTGCGCTCAGGTATTAACAGTGCGATATTTGCCAAGGATGCATCTGTAAATGCAGATAATCCAAAGCAGGAATATATATATAAGACAGTCAACGATCAGTGGATCAGGCTGAGCATCACACTGGTTCCCGATAATGACTCCGGCGACGAATATGTGGTGGGCTTTGAGGATTACACCGAGATTATGGAGCAGCATTCCATGTCAAGCATATACGGGCGTATGATGCTGGCAGACTATGAGCATATGTATGAGTACGATCCGGCCAAGAACAGATTTTACGAGCTGCTCTACGACGGGGAGAGACTCATGCGCAAGTCTCTTAATAATAATGCAGGTACTCTGGAATTCTTTGCCTCAAGCTGGGTTTATCCCGATGACAGCGAGATGTTTACGATGGCATGCAGGATGGAGACTGTAAAAGCATGTATCAGGGACGGCAAGACCGTCAACCATCTGTACCTGCGATGCCGTGACAATACGGAGACGGATTACAGGCAGTTTATGTTTGGATTCCACTACTATGAGGCGTACGGACGCAAGTATGTACTCATCACGGAAAGGGATGCGAATAAGGAGATTATATAACAGCCGGATGGTTTATTAAGTTGAATTGCAGGGATGCTTGTTGTATAATTTTAGAGGTGTAAATCACGAAATATTTTAAATATTTATATAAAAGTATTTAATGAAGGAAAGGAAGGAATTTTATTATGGCATTTTTTGATCAACTCGGAGCGAAGATTCAGAGCGGAGCAGCATCAGTAAAGGACAAGGCTAACAACTTTGCAGAAGTTCAGAATCTTAAGGGACAGATTTCAAGCTGTGAGCAGCAGCTTAAGGACATCTACATCGAGATCGGTAAGGCATATTATGCAGCTACAGACAATAACACTGTAGAAGGCGAGATGAAGGAGAAATTTACAAAGGTTAAAGAGGCTGAGGAAGCTATCGCACATCTTCAGTCAAAACTCCGTGAAGTAAAGGGTACCCTTGTATGCGGCAAGTGTGGCGCAGAGGTTCCCGCCGGTACAGTATTCTGCTCTAAGTGCGGATCAAAGATTGATGAGCCCCAGGCAGATGCAGCATCAGCAAATGCAGCTGAGAAGCCCTGCCCTTCATGTGGCAAGCCCGTAAAAGCAGGCGCAGCTTTCTGTGCTTCATGCGGAGCTAAAATCGAGGGATAATTTCGGAGAAGAGCTTTGAAAAAATCAACAGTTGCAGCGATTCTGTATGCACTAAACGGAATACTTGTATTCGCCATAGTCATACTGATCGTTCTCATTGTAAAGCGCGGACCAAAGCCGGAGGAGCCGGTGGTAGCCACGGTGTCCGAGGACGAGTACGTCGAGGAAGAGTATGTACCGGTTGAGGAACCTCAGGATACATCGGTGACTGTACTTGTGGCGGTGCCTGACACCACATCCAGTGTAAATGTGCGTTCGGGACCGAGTACGGATTACCAGCGTATAGGTTCGGCATATGCGGATTACGATTATGAGGTAATTACTATACTTGACTGCGGTTGGACCATGGTCCACTATGAGGACCTGACCGGATATATCAGCAGTGACCTGC
>DFKO01000122.1 GCA_002373855.1 Lachnospiraceae bacterium UBA3643 | reverse complement strand
AGAACAATGGCATTACGCTCTTCTATATCATAAAATACTTCATCACCGAAGAATGCATTTTCCTTCACGGCCGTCATATCCATAGTTGCAAATTCATAAAGAGGACAGCGGTAGCTCGGTGTGAATTTGGTCTTGATCGGATCGTTACCAAAGGTTACCACGATGGCATTACCCGTACTCTGCTTATTATTAAGCTTCTGAAGCTCGGAAGGATAAATAAGCGGTCTCACCTGCATCTGGGTGGATACATTAAAGTTGCCATGTACATCCTGGAGCTGGCTGGATACACTGTTTGTATTGACTGTGGTATTACCGCAGAGCTTTGAGAACTCCTCGCAGGTAGCTATATCATTTGATCCGATGAACATCTTGAAACCGCAGTTTGACTTAACGATATTTGCGATATTATCGCCGTATACATTATTAAGCTGGGTGTAAGACTGAAGGATCATATTGAACCATATCTTACGGCTTCGACCTACGGTGATCATCTTGTCAAATTTATCGATCTTGGGCATATTACCGAACTCATCGAGGATGAAATAAACATTTCTCGGAAGAGAGAGATCCTCTCTTGCGGATGCAACCTTGATGAGCGCCTTGTAGATACAGAGGATGAATACGGCTGCAAGTGCATGTCTCGTATCCTTCTCATCGGGTATCTTGAGGAACAGTGCCGTGGGCTCATAGGCAAACTGGGCCGGATCGATATCCGTATTACTTGTAAGTGAGCAAAGACCCTCATCGTTGAACATCGACAGCTTGTCAAGCGCGATGGACATGTATGAGTTAAGCGTATTCTCTGCTGCCGAGAGAACCTGTCTTGAGAGGCCTACAGCCTTTGAAAGCTTTGAACGGCCTGCAAAATAATTCTTGAGGTTCTCGTATTCATTCTCGGAATTACCGATGATCTTGTTTACGTTATAGAAGCAGTACTTGTCTCTGGTCATCTCGAGCTCGGGGAACTCACTGTCCTCAAGCATGGCAATACATACAGCCATGATGATGGATCTCGCACCCTTCTCCCATACGGGATCTGACTGGGACTCGATAGGACAGATAACGGATACAAGGTCGTTTAAGTCCTCGTATATCTCATCGTATATCTTCTGCTTCTGGATCTTGATGGCTGTTAAGAGTTTCTTACGGATGGCATATGCCTTGCCCTCGTACTCGTACCAGATATCGCCGTACTCTGAGACATCATCTACAAGTTCAAGACCGCTTTCGGTAGGGTCGTCTGTTCTCTTATATATCTCGTCACCGACAGATAAGAATATCTGGTATCTGTCATAAAAGTCTGCAAGGGGATTCCATCTGAATGAGCTGTAGGGATCACGAAGGTCAAGTACCATACACTTGTAACCGTGGTCTGTCAGCATCTTTGAATGCATCTGGAAAAGCTCACCCTTAGGGTCAGTACAGATCATTGACGAACCTGCTGCCGAATGACCGAGAATCTGCACCATGGGGTTAACGAATGTGGTTGTCTTACCGGAACCGGTAGCACCGATGATGATTGAATGCATTCCGGAAGCAATATTTATATCAAGTTCTTTCTTTTTATTGTTATATACTGCGTAGAGGGGGATTCCGTCTTTTTTGTTGTTACCGAGCTGGGTAAACTTTGAAGGAGGGAAATTGTCATTAACCTCTTTCTGGCTCATCCAGTGGGAATTCTCAAGAGGGCTGTTGTCAACATCACCTGCTTTGGAATTCATCAGTCTCTTGCCCTTGGCTGCGCTTGGTCTTGCATATATAAGATACAAGATCACAAAAGCTGCTGCTCCGACAGCTCCGAGCAGATATGTTTGTCCGTTAAGGAACAGACTCGGTATCCAAAAGGCACTCATCTTGTGAGTCTGCGAATATACCGGCATCCCGTTCAGAAAAGCCATTATGACATATCCGAGTATGATCACCATCAGAACAATGATCACGACATTAAGGACAATTTTCTTTAACAAGCTGTTTTCTTTTTCTTTACTCATAAATCCCGCTCTCCGTTATTATTTATATTTTCACGACCTTGGCCATAGCCTCAGTCCAAGATTTTCGCTTTTATTATAATAAAGTATCAATGCGTACACTGCTGCCCCGAAAAGCAATGCGTAGGCCGCTATCGTAAATCTGCTTCCGAAAAAAGTCTTTTCAAGAAGCTCATTTTTTGATATCAGGTAATTCACAACCACAGTCATATTAAAGCCCGAATGGATCGCTATCGAATAGGCTATGTTGTCATGCCTTATCGAGATCTTTGCAAGCACCCATCCAAGTACTATGCCATACAATATCCATAGAGGTGACAGATGGCAAAGTGAAAAGATCGCTGTCACGATGATTATCGATACCTTTTCCTTAAGTGTGGGCAGAAGCCGGTTTAACATATAGCCTCTGAATACTATCTCCTCTGCAACCGGGTCGATCACCGATACTGTGACCAGTGCCAGTACCATATCATATCCGTTTCTGACATCGCTTGTGACGGCGTCATAACCTGCCATCAGGCTGTCGGGAAGCAGCGTAAGCAATGCGGATATACATACGGACGCCGAAAACCCGAAAAGAAACATAAATCCCATATATTTCCAGTTCAGGTCTTTTAAAGTAAAAGTAATATCCCTGCTTACCGTAGATCCCCTTTTTCTTGAGGATCTGAATATGAAGATAAGAGCACAGACTATACCGATGAACGAGTAAAAATTGTTTGCGGTGACACGATAATTCTCTGATATATTCTTAAAATCCCCGTAGATCAGTCCCGTACACAGAGCGATTATGATTGCCGGAGTAAACATATATATGAAAAAAGGCATCCCCGCATAAAAGAAAAGCTTTATCGAGATAAATACCTTCTGCTGCCCGTTCATCTCCGAAAAAGAAGCCTCGGACAGGAGCTTTTTGGTGTTGATATCCTTTTGCTTTAGCTCTTCCTGTTTTTTTAATCTCTCTTCTTCTTTTTTTCGGGCTTTTTCTTCTTTCTTTTTACGATTTCGGTTTTCAAAGCTGTCAAGCTTTTCTGTCAGGGCAAAAACTTTTTTTGCTCCGCTGTACAAGCTGTCATTTTTATCCTTATCTCCAGCAGCCATAACATTTAATCACTCCACTGTATTCCGCCGCCCGGAATATCGGTTGCCTCAGGATCATCATACAAAACCTTCTCCGCAAAGGCGGCTACCCTTGCAAATTCATCAGGGTCCGATATACCCTCAAGCTGAAGTCCCTCATTTGGATCCTCCCACGCCCTGAAGATGTTAAGAAGCGCCGGGTCCGGTGAATCAATAGGATGCATGAGCACATATGTACCATCCTCCATATCAAGACGACCAACAAGCTCATTTTTGATCCTGTTACCCTTCTCATCAATGAGGTCGTATGTCAGTGACCTGACATATTCGGGATGGTCATCCTCTCCGTAGGTAAGTGCATCCTTGTCAAATACTTCATCGTCATCCTCTGATGATTCCTCATATCCTGTTGTATCGATGGTCTCCCTTAAGGTAGTATCGGCATTTTCTTCATAGAAGCCGTCGATCTCATCCCAGATCTCATCTTCGTCATAATATTTCTTTTTCATATCTTTATACCTGTATATCCAAGGTCGTATCGTTGCAAAACATAAACAATCGGGCTGCGCAAAAAAATCAAGTCTATAAAAGTTAAAAAATGCCTTTCCCGTTGCCGAGGCAACGGGAGGCATATTTGAAAGGTTTTCTCTCTGATGATCAGTTTCCGAAACCTGTTACATTCATGCTGACACCTGTCTGTCCGCCAACCCATGTAGCCATCTGGGGTACAAGAGCAAGAAGAACAACGATGAGGATGAAGATCAAAAGGAATCCGATGATAGCATTCTTAAGTGCACCCTTTGCCTTCTCTCTCTCCTGAGGCTCCTCTGCCTTTGCAAGCTTAACGCCGAGAAGTATGCAGTAGATGATTCCGAGTGCGGCAACGATACCGATGACGGGTCCCGCAAAGCTCTTGATAAGAGAGATGATAGGTGCTGCCACCTTTGATACATCCGGATTTGATAAAAGCATTAATGTGTTCATAAATTTTCCTCCTTTAATTTCGAAAATCGCTTTTTTGTTTTTTATTTGCAGCTTTTTGTTTTATGCTGATGCAATCATACAACATGATATGTTGCAAAAGTGTTGCACTTTTATATTTTTTTCAAAAAAATAAAATTTTTCAAAAAATAAACACTATATGATATTCCCACTCCGGATCATTCAATGATGAAACCGCCTGCAAAGCCTGTAATCTCAAGGACTTCAAGAACGGTAGGCTGTACATTGCGAAGAACGAACTCGCCGTTCTTTGCTCTCATCTTCTTGAAGCCTTTGAGCAGGACACGTAAGCATATAGATGAAATATACTGGGTGTCGGCCAGATCGATCACGATCCTGTCATAATCACCGATTAAAGCTTCCTCAACCTGCTTGTCAAAGTCAGCATATGTATTGCTGTCGAGCCTTTTTACTCCTTTTATAATCGTTTCCATAATCTTTAATCTCCGTTTGAAATATTAAATTCACATTTATTGTTAATAATTCATATCAAATTAATCGTTTTATTGTAACATATTTATAGGTATTATTCCATATCGCCTTTATCTGAACTCTTTGCTGATGGTCAGATAGTTCTTATCATTCTCTCTTTTGTAATCAACAACGTCCATAAGCTTGCGGACGATAAAGATACCCAGGCCTCCGATATTACGCTCCATCAGATCCTCGAGTACATCCGGCTCAGGCTTGCTGGTAGGGTCAAACGGCAGACCGTCATCCTCAAATGTAAGCTCTATCTTTTTTCCATCGGCTTTGCACTTTATCGTACAGTTTTTTGCCTCACTGTAATCCTTGATATTGGCATATATCTCATCTACCGATAACAGCAGCTTGTTGATGGCGCCCATATCAAACTCAGCTTCGGTCATGCACTCTTCTACCATCTCCGATACCTTGAGGTAATTCTCCTCTGTGACCGGACATGTGTATTCCTTTTCTATTTGCATTTCCTTTCTCCTTTTATCTTTGATGCCGCTAATTATACCTTAAATCATCTAATTCTCAAATTATACATTAAGATCAATCTTATCACTCCTCCGAGTCAATATCTTTTATGGTATTAATACATGCATCCGCGTCCTTGTCACCATCGTTATACGCCATGAGGATATCTATCCAGAGATTCACTTCGCCAAGTGCCTCTATGAGCATCTCCGTTGCAAAAGCCAGAGCATTGTCATTATCAAGCTCCTTTGAAATACAGATATTGCTCTTATATGCCAGCGTACCCTCATCATCGGAGATCATAAACGCGCCGATAAGCAGGCGGTTATTTATCATGTTGATAATCTTGTACATATCATATATACCTATCTCATCAACAGCATCCGACAGGACGATATTTACTGACAACACCTCAAAGGTCTCTTCATCATTGAGGGGCATAAAGCTGTATACGCCCATGGTCTCATATCCGTTTTTACCGGCGCCCACATAGTCTGCCATGACAATGGTTCCGACTGCCTCCGCAAGATCCTTTACCTCCTCAGGAGTATCATCGCCATATTCGCCTTTCTTAACAACGGTTGTTAATAAATTTTCTTCATCCTCTATCTCAGATAATTTCTCCAAAATATAATCTCTGTCAAATCCGCTCATCTATTACCTCCTTCATCACATAAATCATACTTTATCATATTTCCTTTGACTTCGCTTTCTCATGGAACATCTTCTTAGCAGCTCCCACATTTTTCGGAACCTTTATCTTGACGCCGTCAGCCTCAAGGAGTTCCTTGAACTGTACCCTGAGCTTTGCCTCTTTATATGACTGATGTACCTCCTCGTAATCAGCCGCATGCTTTGAAACATATTTGCTGAATTCTTCTTTCTTGATGAGGTTTTCCTCGTTAATGGGTCCTTCGGGATCCTTTAAGAATATATGGCGGAACGCCTCCTCAACCAGTTCCCTGTCAAGCTTTGCATTAAATGAAGATACTGTCGAACAGCCCTTCTTAACAGCATAATTGGTTCTAACGGTAGCCTTCAGCTTTTTGGGCTTTTCAAGATGGCTGTCAAGTATCTTTAGCTCAGTACGGCCGTTATCAAACCTCTTCCTTTTCTCTTCAAGGATCTTCCTTCTGTCTTCAACCTTGGACTCAATGTAGCGCA
This sequence comes from Lachnospiraceae bacterium UBA3643, assembly GCA_002373855.1. Lineage (GTDB taxonomy): Bacteria > Bacillota > Clostridia > Lachnospirales > Lachnospiraceae > NK4A136. Next base: position 4,601 of record DFKO01000122.1, on the reverse strand, counting down.
TTGTTTTTTTGCCGTTTTCATCAAGCTTGGTCTTATATTTCTCATCGAGCTTGGCTGCGCTGTCTATCTCCTTTTTATCAAGGACATCATTGCGTCTTATCGACAAGCCTTTATTAAGGGCAAATCCCGCCGTAGATACAGCAAGGCCGGTTATGGTAAGAGGCATTGACACCGGTGCAGTCACCGCAGTGACGACTCCGAGAATCGTGGCGCCGAGGGCAAAGGCTGCCGTCAAGGCATACATCTTCGCCTTACCCATGTTTCGTTTCTTTGTGATCTTTGCCAGAGCACCTGCTCTTTTATTTCTGTCTCCAAACTTTTCGGTCTCTGCCTTGTTATATGATTTGAAATCTTCCTTGAGAGTACTCTTTATCGACTTTGCTCTCTGCTTTCTCTTATATGAGACTACGGACATGATACTGTTTTTGACTGTTGTATACGCGCTTATGATGACTCCCGTACGCTGAAATCCGGTTGAGATTGCCTTGTCCACAGCTGTTTCCCTTGCAAATTTCAGATAATTATTCGCGGTTGTAGCCGATGACCAAAATGTGGCAGCATACCATCTGTAGCCTATATATTTTTCTATCTTTTCAATCTTCTGCTCCGCCGCTATCTTCTTTATGGTTTTATCATTCATCTTATCCACATTCTCAAGCTTCTTTGTGAATTCAACAAAACCGGAAAATGCCTTTGTATCTCCTTCAGCCTGCTGGTAGATTTTTCTCCTGTTTTCGTCTTTCCAAAGATTCTGTATCTCAAGTCCTTTTTTCTTAAGGGCATCCAGAGTTTTCCTGTCATTTTTTTCCTGATACTTACTAAGACAGGTCATATACTCATTTCTGATCTTGATGAAGGATTCAAATATTTCCTTTGACTTCTTCATCATGTATTTATCATGGGCTATCTGTTGTCTTACTTTAAGAGCTACGCTACCTGTCTTTTTGCTGTTTTCCTCAACCTCCGCTTTTTTGCGGGCATACCTCTCCCCGATGATGTCTGCTCTGTCCTTGGTCTTATCGACTGCTCTCTCGAGACGACTCCAGAAGATGGAATCACCCTTTGCCTTGGCTATCACATTGAGCGAGGATCTGTTCATGAATTCTTTGAACTCATCAAGCGTCGGAACAAATGAATCCGATGCAGCACTCTCCTCACCAAGTCCCTGCTCATCATCGTACTTGTAATATCTTGTCTCCACCTGGAAGATCGCATTGACCTGCTGTTCCACGGGCATCTTGCCAAAGGAATCGATATAATTCCTCTTGGTTCCCGTCAGGTTAAACGGACCGCTCTTTTCACAGTTTCGGTACATCCATTTTCTGCAGGCTCTGATCCCCTCTTTCTTATTATCCTGATATGCCGAACCTTCTATGAGGAAATTAAGCTCATCTTTGCCGGGAAGAGTCTGTCTAAAATCCTTTTCCTCATCGGTATCGGGACCGGAAACTATCATCTCATCATATTTATTCTTTGAGAGCCTGCCTGTCACCGTCTGAAAAGCCATATAATCCTTCATAAGGTCTATGATACGGTTTTGCTCCTTGCCTGCGCCTGATCTGAAGGTCGGATTGTTGAGGTATCCGAACTCGTCATCCTCCGGTCCTATATTGTAAGCTGCCTTCAGCTTTTCATGGATCAGATCAAGCTCTGTTTTGTACGCATCCACAAATGCCAGACGGCTCTTCATCTCCTCCGGTCCATCAAGTCCCGCAAGAAGAAAACGGCGATGGCTTCCATACTGCTTCATTGCCTCCTCGCCCTTTATGCTGTTTACAAGTTTGATCACTTCATTTTCAGTCAGATTTTTCATGCTTTTTCCTCGCACCCTTTTGGGAATGTTACAGTTCCAGTTGTACCTTCTTTGGTTTCTTTACCTTTTTAACAGGCTTTTCTTTAATGATATCCTCCTGGCTCTTTTTCTCATGGGCCTTATTCTCGGGATTCTTATTTACCTGATTGTTCTTTTCCTGATTCTTTACAGGATTCTTTTTTTCGGGTTCCTTTTTTACCGGTTCCTTTTTCTCTGTTTCGTTTAGTTCCTCGGCCGTCACCCTTGTCCTTATCATTATCTCATCTCTGTCGGGACGGAGCACTCTTGCTTTGCGATAGCACTCGCCGATCTTCTCTCTTCTCTCACTTACTATCCGGTCGATCTCATCTGCCTCAGCGGATTTTTCGGTCCATTTACCGAGCTTGTACTGCTTTGTATTATATCTGGGATCAGCTGCTCTCTCTGCATCCCTTTTCAGCTCCGCGCAGAATTTTGAGAGCTGGACAGCGGCATCGTATCTGGCCTGCCCCTTCTTGGTGCTTCGCTTCGCTTTGTTGTCTTTATCCTTTTCTATCCTGTATTTATCGGCGAGCTTTTTTATATCCTCTACATCCTTCTTGAAAGCCTCGCTCTTTAAATACTCCTTATCAACGGTCATGTCGAAATTTTTCATATAATTAGGTCTGACCTTGTCTCTGATCTCTCTCGCTTTCCTGAGCATCTCATTGAACTCATCGGAGTTTCTTGAAAATATGTTGTCGCTCTCGATCCTTGAAAGTCTCTTTGTGAAATCAAACAATCCCTCGGTTGCGTTTGCAAGGGATTCATATCTTTGCTCTGCATTGCCGCCGACTGCCTCACGCCTTGATATGATCTGGTTCACCGATGTCTTTAATTTCTGTGCGATCTTGTTCTTCTCGCCCATATTTGATTCGCCGGTATTTTTCAGATATTCATTAACGGATGCTTTTAATCCGAGGAGCGAATAATTAATCGTATCATCAAGCTTCTTTAGGTTTGCAGTCTTTCTTTTCTCTTCATCTGCATATATCTCGTAGCATTTAGCAAGTGTCTGGAGGTGGACCTTGGCTTCCTTAAGGCTCTCTCCCCAGGATGCACTGTCACATCTTTTATCAAATGCTTTCTCTTTGTCCGTACCCTCAACAGGATTGAACAGCTCAAGGTCATCATCGTTTATAAGCCCTTCAACCATATCGGTAATATATTCCGAATACATATCACTCTTGAAAATGACCTCTCTGTCGATGACGGGTACTGCGTTTTCATTCTTCCCCTTTGATGCATTTTTTTTCTGCATGGCAAGAAGCTCCCTGTCACTGGGTGATAAGTCACTTGGTCCAAGTTCAGGTTTGGGATTTGTCCTGTCTTCATAATATGAGATTTGTCCTATATCTTCCTGAACGACCGGTTTGCCTTCACGGATCTCAGTTTCCCTGCTATTGAACTTACCGACGGTCTCAGCCATCTCCTCTTTCTTTATCATCTGTCCTTCGATGATCTTCTTCGGGATGACAACGGTATCGCGGTATTCAAGGAAGTCAGTGACTGGCTTTGTCTTGACTACCTCTATGGCATCCTTGTTGTAATCTCTCTCGGGATTTGAATACATAACCTGCCACTCACCCTTTTGAACGGGATTATTTGAGAATGGCGGCTCTATGACATCATCACCCTGCATATTAAGGCCAATATCCGTAAGCTTTCGGCACTGACCGTCAACCTTCTCGTAATCCTCTGCCCATGTCATATCTATTCCGAAGCCGTTTGCATATTCTCCGTTAATATCCTTAAACTTTGCCTGCTTCTCGGCTAATCCTTTAAAGAATTCATCATACGACTTGAATCTGACCTTATCGACAGCGTGCTCCTCGCCCCTTTCCCTGTTTCTCTGTTCAAAGGGCATATAATCAAGAGAGTCCTGATAATAAAAGCCTTCGACTCCGTCCTTTTTGCCGTATCCGACTATTGTCAGATAATGATAACCGTCAGTGATGGCAACCGGTGATCTGTTGACCTTGATACCTTCTGCAAGGGAATCCTTAAAAGCATTCTTAAAAGCGTCATAGCCCGCCTGATTCTTAGGCTGGGGCTTGGCTCTGTAGATAATATCCTCACCCTCTTCGATCCTCTCAACATCATAAAGGTAATCGGCGATGGCTCCGAAATTTCTCGAGTGAGTACCGGTATTGGGCAATACCTTTGTGATGAGTTCTCCCGACTCTCTCAGATCACGAGGTTTATCCATGCTGTACATCTCGTTTATATCAAGTGTCATATTTGCTTCATTATATTGTCGCTTCTGCTCGTCAGTCACAAGATCGTCTGTTCCCGGTCTGTGGGCTCTGATAAACTGCTGGGGCATATCAATACCGCGGCTCTGCATGATATTGCTAAATGCAACTGACCAGCATCCGTTACCTGATGACTGGAATTCCTTTTGATGTATGTTGTTAAGAATGACGGTATCATCTGCCTCAACAGGTGCCTCCGGCTCCATCTTAGCGATCTTGCCGTCTATAGCCTGCGATATTGACGCCCGCTTGTTCTCTATAATATTAAGTACATCCCTTCTCTCTTTAAGATGGGCTTTGTCGACAGGACGCAGCTCCGCCTTATGGCTCTTTAGATACTCGGTGATTACCGCAGGATTATTGCTGTTTAGGATATGTGAGGGAATCCCGGTCCTTTCAATATTGATAAACTCAATCTGGGAGATCCCTGTTGTGTCATTTACCCTGAACATTACCGGTTCATCATTCCCGACAGAATTTCCATTATTTGTTCCATTATTATTTGCATTATTATT
>DFKO01000183.1 GCA_002373855.1 Lachnospiraceae bacterium UBA3643 | reverse complement strand
ATGAGAGGAGCTGTTCCTAGTACGAGAGGACCGGAATGGACGCATCACTGGTGCAACTGTTGTCGTGCCAACGGCACAGCAGGGAAGCGAAATGCAGATGGGATAAACGCTGAAGGCATCTAAGCGTGAAGCCCCCCTCAAGATGAGATATCCCAACAAGTAAGACCCCTCGAAGACTACGAGGTTGATAGGGCCAGAGTGTAAGTGCAGTAATGCATTCAGCGGATGGTTACTAATAGGTCGAGGACTTATCCTAAAAGGTAGGAAGGTTCAGGAAGAACGAGATAGAGAAATAGATAGATCAAGAGTGTGTGTTCGGTTTTCAGGGTGCTGATAAAATATAACTAATTGAAAATAATTGACATGTATGGTATAAAGATACATATGGTGCCATAGCCAAGTGGTAAGGCGTGGGACTGCAACTCCCTGATCGGCGGTTCAAATCCGTCTGGCACCTCTTTCAAATTCCTTCGGAATTATTCCGGAGGATTTTTTATATTTTTTGATGTAATTTTAAAGAAAATTTATTTTTTGCAACACTTTTGAGACACTTGATTATATATAATCGTTTTTAGAAAATAACCAATCAAACAGGAATACTTGTTAAATCTCGGAGGAAACGGATATGCCAAAGACAGCAAAGGAAATAATCGATAACGGTTTAAACAATGATATATTAAGCTTAAAAAAAATGCTTGATACATACAGCTTTTCCATGGATTCATCAAATCCGGACAAGAAAAGGCTCGAGGAGATCTCCGATGCTCTTGGTAGGATCATGAAGACAAATAATGCTATTGAGATAGAGGACTGCCTTGAGAAGATAGGTGATGTAAAAGGCTTCCTTACAGAGAAGAAGGAAGACGGAAAATCTCTCTATGATGTGCTTACCGATAAGATGTCAGGCACCGCAAAGGATAAATTTGACAAGCTTTTAAATTCTGTGAACGGACAGTTCGGATACGGTGTGACAGATGAGGTTCTCAAGGATAATGAAGCCACAAGGATTCAGGAAAATATCGATCATAAAATAGAGCAGGAAGAAAAAGAAAACAAGGAAGAAGAGAAGGAAAAGAAAAAAGAAAAGGAAGAAGAAGCAAAAGAGAAGGATGAGGGCAAGGACAAGGATAAAGAAGAATTCCTGAAGAAGGCCAAGGAGAACGGATGGGACAGCGAGGAAGAGCAGCAGTTCCTCTCGGATCTCTATGATGCCTATAAAATAGAAGAAGATCCTGACAAAAAGAAAAAGTTTGGGGATATCATGGATCAGGTAAGAACCATAAATACATGGAATCTTGATAAGAAATATGGCTTTTTCGGTATGTGGGCAAATGAGATAAAGTCATTGTTCGGCCCCGGTATAATGGTCGGTGCCCAGGATATGGGAAACGGTATGACAGCGGTCACATACAGACTGCCGTCCTCAACAGATGCGCTTCTTGAGAAATTTGCTCAAATGAAGGGCGATCTCATGAAGGAAGGAAATGAGATCATGGGAAGGCATGAGCAGAAAAAAGCCGAGGAGAAGGCAAAGGAAGAGACTACGGATACTCCCTGGAGAAAAAGAACCAGCTACAATGAACTGACAAAAGAGGAATACGGTGAAAATTACTTTAATAAACCCGGCATGATGACCGAAAAGGTTAAGCAGAAGGAAAAAGAAAAGAATACTCCTTCACTCGGATTGTGATATAATAGCCTGTGTATAAATAATCAAATAAACCTTAGGAGGAAATGAAAAAGTTATGAAAAGAAAAATCTGGGCAGTAATGATGATAGGAGCAGCCCTTATCTCACTCGTGGCATGCGGAGGGAATACGGATACGCAGGACACCGCTACCGGAGCACAGGAGCAGGAGGTTGTAAATATTGATATCGGTAATGAGGATCAGCAGAGTGATCAGATAAATACGGATGATACCGCCGTGACAGAGGATACGGATAATGCAGATGAAGCAGCCCAGATGGATGAGACGGCTCCCGCAGACAGTACTGTTGCTGATGAAAATGGTCAGACAGCAAATTTTGAGGGTCAGTGGTATGAGGAGATCGCCGGAAGAGGTGTAATAGAGATCGAATCTACGGGAGACGACACATACAGTATATTGGTTCATTGGGGTTCGAGTGCATTTGAATCCGCAAACTGGACCATGGTCGGAACATACGATCCGTCTACAGGAAAGCTTGAATATACAGATGCAAAATATTACATCATCACATTCGAGGATGAAGAAAATTACACAGAGGATGTGAGATACGAAGACGGTACAGGTGAATTCTGGATTACTGAGGACGGCAAGCTCGGATGGATAAGCGACAGATCCGAGGATGACGGAATCACAGGCGATAGTGTATTTGTAAATTCAGGATTATGATCCTGCCGGCATAAAACGAAATATACAGATGACAGATCCCCTTGGCAGTAATGCTTGGGGGATTTTTTTATGCACACGCCTGTGCAGAGGAAGTATCCGGCTAAAGCCGGGCACAGGCGGCGCTGCGAGTAGGGTGCGATAAATCTTCCCTACTCGATTCCGGATGAATGAGGGCTTAATATTAAGGACTTAAAACGGGATTTATGGGAAACATAAACTGTGATATATTAAACAGGAATAAATTCCCTGTAACAGGGAAAGCGTTTTTTAAATAACCGGAGATAATGAAGTAAGAGATATGAAAAAATATAATTTATTGTCAGGTATTTTTATCGGGATCATACTGCTGGCTGCATGCGGGGCAGATAGCGGTAGTGGCGTAATTGAAGACGGTGCCGGTAATGATTCTGTCACAAATGCACAGGTATACAGCGGTGATATCGAGGACAAAGGCGAATCATTAAGGTATGAGCTGTCCGTTTCTGATAACGGAGCCTGTATATTTGACCAGTATTATCTTAATGATGACGGCAGTTATGTATTGTATCATGCGGAGGGTACGGCAGAAAAAACCGATTACGGATATTATGTACTCTACACGATAGGCGGGGATGAGCTCTACGGGGAGATTTATACAGACGGGGATGTGATAATAGGTGCGTATTCGGATTATTTGAATATAAATAATGAATACAGTGAGATAGCCGGGATGTACGATTGCAAAACAGACGGTGATATCCTTCTGTCAGTAGATAAATCCGGTAAGGCAAAGCTGGCTGTCGGGGATGTCCTATATGAGAATACCCAGTTATATATATATGAAGACAACTGGGATCTGATGGTATTTAATGAGAGCAATGAGCTGCTGTATGACTGGCTTGTGGCATTTAATGAGGACGGGACCTTTGAGTACATCGATTATGCGGAGGCGGTATATTCCTCATTTGCTGGGCAGTATACATGTGAGGGACCGTTAGGAGAGTTTGTAATTGAGATAAATACACGCGGCGAGTGCACTGCGAAAATTACAGTGGATAATACGGACATGGTATTTACAGGCATAGTGACATCCTATGGTGATTCACTTATCAGCAGTATCATGGAGAGCGATGAGGGTGTACAGCTTACTCTGAATTTTGAAGAAAACAAGGCAGGCGATACGGTACTTACGTATAAAGCAACATATACCATTGATCTCGGCAGATAATGAGAATTATACATTTGATGTCTGAAATCCAAAATATGTATGAATGCCGGTAATAAAGGGCTGTGCGCATGCTGTATATGAGAAATTAATGAAAACATACGAAATATCCGGCACGCTTTTTCTTATCATTATTCTTTGTTGTTTAGAAGGAATCCGCAGAAGGCTCCGACGATGCCGCCGATGATGTGGGACATGTTGGAGATGTTGTCATTTAAGAATATTCCCTCGTAGATCTGGCCACCGATGTAGATCACGGCTACGAGGATGAAGGTGATGGGTATCTCGCCTTTTTTAAAGCTCGTGATGGAGGAGAGCAGGATCATGGCAAATACAACACCGCTGGCACCGAGTATAGCCACATCCGGGAAGCATATGAAGTTGATAAGGCCGGTAGCGACAGCGGTGAGTCCGATGATCTCGACCATGCATCCGGAGCCGTATTTTTCTTCAAGCAGCGGACCGAGCAGCAGGATATAAGCCATATTTCCGATAAAATGAGCCCATCCGCTGTGTCCGAGAGCGTGGGTGAAAAATCTGATGTATGTAAGCGGAGATGCAAGCGATGCCCTGTAGCATGAGAAAAACTGAAGCATCGGTTCATCAAAAACAGATATCAGCAGGGTGGCGATGAGGCATGCTCCGGCAAATACGAGGGTGACCGGTGCATTCATCGTTATCCTGAATTTTTTTTGTTTCTTCTGATTACCTGCATCTGTGCTTGTATCGGTCGTGATCATGGGATTATCTGACATATCTGTTCTCCTTTTTTATGAAAATATATTCCGGCATTCCGGCGATAAGGGGATATTCGTTAGCCGGTAAGCGTAGTTATGTAAATTATAAAATTCACACTAAAAACCGGGTTTTGGCATAAATTAAATATCAATAATCACAGTATATCAAAAAATTGTTGAACTTGCGCAATTAAATCACTAAGATATACATTAGTGAAACAGTGAGTCGACTCTCACAATTTAAGTGTGAATTAATATAAATGAGTAAAGAAACGAAAAAAAAGAATATTGCCGATACATTTGAGGAGAGGCTGATAAGGAATGAGCGGTTTAAGATACCGACATTAACAGTCCTGACACTCCTCATGATATTGATCAATCTAGTATGGGGTTCGGACAGACTGGTCCTCTCCCAGCGGGATGGTTATGAGACAGGTGAGGTCATGGAGCAGGTCGGCGACATCACCATGGCAGAGCGTATTGAAGCCACGATAAACAGGGTGGAGATGATATCCTACAATTCCGGATACTGGAAAGTAAGGGTATTTTACAACAACCTGACACAGATGTGTATGGATAAAGGCATCGTCAGAGCCAAGCTAAACAAGATTGTGAATAAACTGACGGGCAGGGAGAGCTGCCTGGCCGATGAGTACGGACCTGAGCGTATATCACCGATTGAGCTCGGAATAACAGGGGCTGATCCCTATGGAAATGAGGAGTACTGATGTTAAGCGATAAGATAAATAACTTTCTGATATTTTCTAATATAGTAGTAGGATGTTTTGCATTTATGGTTTTGTGGTTTCATATTGTCAGGACCGTAAAGGGCAAGGCTCTCATGAAGGACAGAACAGTCCGTGGATATGCCAACGTCAATTTTATTTTTTCACTCATCATGCTCGTAGTCATCTGGGTGACAACGATCGGCAAGGATTTTGCATTAATGATGACATTTGTGATCTTTATGATCGGCTGGATTCTCACGGTAATAGGTGCATTTATCATCTCATCTGTCGCAAAGATCCCCGATGAATCGAAAAAGAATATTTTGAAGATCGGTCTTCGAAGCATGGTCAGGGTAGGTATCCTTGGCGTTGTGATCTGGCTGATATATTAATTGTAATAATATGGCCGCAGGCGAAAAACGTCTGTGGCTTTTTTTATTATATATGTTAAAATATTACTTATGCGTGACTGCATAAATCATAACAGAGGTAATTGAGAAATGAAGAACGGTGAAAGAGTTTACAATCCTGCCGAGATCGAGAAGAAATGGCAGAAATATTGGGAGGAGAATGAGACATTCAAGACAGATGTATGGGATTTTTCAAAGCCCAAATTTTATGCCCTTGATATGTTTCCCTATCCTTCGGGAGTAGGTCTTCATGCCGGTCATCCGGAAGGATATACGGCGACCGATATAGTATCGAGAATGAAGAGGATGAAGGGATACAATGTCCTCCATCCCATGGGATACGATTCATTCGGTTTGCCTGCAGAGCAGTACGCCGTTAATACAGGAAACCATCCTAACGGTTTTACTCAGGAAAATATAAAGACATTTACAGCCCAGCTTAAGGAGCTTGGTTTTGATTATGACTGGTCAAAGATGCTTGCAACCTCCGATCCCAAATTCTACAAATGGACCCAGTGGATCTTTAAGCAGCTTTACCTTGACGGATATGCAAAATATATCGACATGCCCGTTAACTGGTGCGAGGAGCTTGGTACCGTTCTCTCAAACGATGAGGTAATAGACGGCAAGTCAGAGCGAGGCGGATTCCCTGTCATCAGAAAGAATATGAAGCAGTGGGTCATCGACCAGCCCGCATTTGCGGAGAAGCTTCTTGAGGGTCTTGACGAGATCGACTGGCCCGAGTCCACAAAGGCAATACAGCGCAACTGGATCGGACGCTCAACAGGTGTTGAGGTAGAGTTCCAGATCGTAGGCGGCGGCAAGTTCTCGATATTCACCACATGTATAGAGACTATCTACGGTATCACATTCATGGTACTGGCTCCCGACGGAGAGATAGTAAAGGGTCTCATGGACCGTGTACAGAACAGGGAAGAAGTTCAGGCGTACATAGATGAGACAGTAAAGAAAAATGATATGGACCGTACCGAGCTCAACAAGGGCAAGACAGGATGCGAGCTTAAGGGTGTCACATGTATCAACCCCGTTAACGGCAAGGAAGTCAGGATGTTTATCGGTGACTTCGTTCTCGCTTCATACGGTACAGGTGCGGTAATGGCAGTTCCCTCTCACGATCAGCGTGACTTTGAATATGCCATCGCTCACAACATTGAGATGATTCAGGTAATCGAGGGCAACGAAAAGACAGGTCATGTAGATGTATCTGAAAAGGCTCTTGAGAAACATGATTACCTCGGCAAAGGCTTTAAACTCATCAATTCAGAAGAGTTTGACGGCATGACTGTTGAGGAGGCTAAAGAGGCTATCACAGTCAAGCTTGAAAAGATGGGTGTTGCAAAGCGTACAGTTAACTATCACTTCAGAGAGTGGATCTTTGCAAGACAGAGATACTGGGGCGAGCCTGTACCCGTCGTACACGGCGAGGATGGCCAGATCCATGTGCTTCCCGATGAAGAGCTTCCCCTCATCCTCCCTGAGCTTGAGGATTACAAGGGTAAAAACGGTCAGGCGCCTCTTGAAAATGCAACAGAGTGGAAGCAGTATGACAAAAACGGCATAAAGGGTAAGAGAGAGACATCCACAATGCCCGGTTCCGCAGGATCGTCTTGGTACTTCCTCAGATATATCGATCCCGATAATGATAAAGAGTTTGCAAATCAGGAACTCTTAAAGCACTGGATGCCCGTAGACCTCTACATAGGTGGTCCCGAACACGCGGTAGGTCACCTTATGTACTCACGTATCTGGAACAGATACCTTTATGACAAGGGTCTCGCACCTACAAAAGAGCCGTTTAAGAAACTGGTTCACCAGGGTATGATCCTCGGTGAGAACGGTATCAAGATGGGTAAGAGATTCCCTGAGTTTGTGGTTAACCCTTCAGATATCGTACGGGATTACGGTGCAGATACACTGAGACTTTATGAGATGTTTATGGGACCACTTGAGGTTTCAAAGCCCTGGAGCAAGGCAGGTGTTGAGGGAGCGAGAAGATTCCTTAACAGAGTATGGACATTCTTTACAAACGAGGAGAATATCACAGACGAGGCTGTACCTGAGCTTGAGAAGGTTTACCATCAGACACTTAAAAAGGTTTCCGATGACTTTGAGAGCCTTGCATTCAACACAGCTATCAGCCAGATGATGATATTTGTAAACGCACTTTACAAGATAAACAAGTGCCCGAGAGAATATGCAGAAGGCTTTATCAAGATGCTCTCATGTATCACACCTCACATCGGCGAGGAGATATGGCAGATCTTTGGTCATGATACAACCATCGCTTACGAGCCATGGCCTGTATATGATGAGGAAAAGATCAAGGAAGATACCATCGAGATCGGTGTACAGGTAAACGGTAAACTCAAGGGTACCATAAATGTAGCCGTTGATGAGACAAATGAAAATGCCATTGCAAAGGCCCATGAGCTTACGGGTGTAAAGAATGCAATAGAGGGCAAGACTATTGTCAAAGAGATTTATGTCAAAGGACGTATCGTAAATATAGTAGTTAAATAACAGATAAAAGGAGGCAAAGGGAATTATGGCAGATAAACCTACACTTGTAATACTTGCAGCCGGAATGGGCAGCAGGTATGGGGGATTAAAGCAGATTGATCCTATTGATGAACAGGGTCACAAGATCATAGATTTCTCTATATATGATGCATACCGGGCAGGATTCGGTAAAGTGGTTTTCATCATTAAAGAGGAAAACGAGAAAGATTTCAGGGAATGCATCGGCGATGCAGTCAGCAAATTTATGGAGGTTCAGTACGTATATCAGAAGCTGGATGCCATACCTGACTTTGCATCAGTACCGGAAGGCAGAGTAAAGCCCTGGGGTACAGCTCATGCCATCTATGCATGCAGAGACATCGTAAAGGAGCCTTTTGCGGTGATTAACTCAGATGATTACTACGGAGTCAGCGCTTTTAAGAGCCTTTACGAATTTCTGACAGGTGATCTTGGAGAGAAGAACGGTGTATACCCTTACTGCATGGTAGGATATATGTTAAAGAATACCCTTACGGACAACGGCTCTGTGGCAAGAGGCTGCTGTCAGATGGATGAAAACGGATTCCTGCAGACAATAGACGAGAGGACAAAGATCATAAAGACAGAGGAGGGCGCGGCATACACACTTGATGACGGTGCCACATATATCCCCATGTCCGCAGATACTCTGGTATCAATGAATATGTGGGGATTCACTCCTTCCGTATTTAAGGAGCTTGGCGATTCCCTCGATTACTTCTTTAAGAATACCGTAGAGGGCAATCCGTTAAAGTCAGAGTGCTTCCTGCCCATAGAGATAGGACGTCTCATAAATGAGGGCAAGGCTTCAGTAAAGGTACTCTCATCAAAGGACAAGTGGTTTGGCGTGACATACAAGGAGGACAAGCCTTTTGTAATGCAGTCGATTCAGGCCCTTAAGGACAAGGGCATATACCCGGAGAAGCTCTGGGCATAATGAGAAATATAATCCGGAGGAATTAAAAAATGTATCAGGTAGATTTTAATAATCCGATCCATGTACATTTTATGGGCATAGGCGGCATCAGTATGAGCGGCCTTGCAGAGATATTATTATCAAGAGATTTTTTTGTCAGCGGTTCCGATATGAAAAAGACTCCGCTCACAGAGCATCTCGAGGACATAGGTGCCAAAATATTTTATGGCCAGAGGGAGTCAAACATTACCGATGAGATAGACCTCATGGTTTATACGGCTGCCATAAGCCCTGACAATCCGGAATATAAAGAAGTATTAAGGAGAAACATTCCGTCGATCACAAGAGCGGAGCTCCTCGGACAGCTCATGAAAAATTTTGCCGTTCCTGTTGCCATAAGCGGTACCCACGGCAAGACCACGACTACATCAATGGTTTCCGAGATGATGCTTGCTGCAGATATGGATCCTACTCTCTCAATAGGCGGTATCCTCCATACGATAGGCGGCAATCTCCGTATCGGACGGTCCGATTATTTTGTGACCGAAGCATGCGAATATACAAACAGTTATCTTTCGTTTTTCCCCAAGGTTAGCATCATACTTAACATAGATGCGGATCATCTCGATTTCTTTAAGGACATAAACGATATCAGGGATTCGTTCCACAGGTTTGCAAAGCTCCTGCCTGAGGACGGTATGCTCATCATAAACGGTGATATCGATAATCTAAGTGAGATCACGGAAGGCATAGCATGTAAATATATTACGTTTGGAAGGACCGATAAATCAGATTATTATCCTACAGACATATCATATGATGAGTTTGGTCATCCCACATTTATGCTCAATCATGACGGCAAAAAAGAGCAGGTAAAGCTCTCTGTAGTCGGCGAACATAATGTATACAATTCCTGTGCGGCTCTTGCACTTGCCGATTACTTAAATATGGACAGGGCAAAAGCCATAGAGTCAGTGGGAGCATTTACAGGTACTGACAGGAGATTTCAGAAAAAGGGCATGCTCGGCGACATTACCATCATAGATGATTATGCCCATCATCCCACTGAGATAAAGGCCACGCTTAATGCAGCCAGAAACTATCCTCATGGCAAACTCTGGGTAGTATTCCAGCCCCATACATATACACGTACAAAGGCACTCCTTGACGATTTTGCAAAGGCACTGACGATAGCGGACAATGTGATCTTGACGGATATATATGCAGCCAGGGAGAAAAACACTGTCGGCATATCTTCCAAAGACCTGAAAGCCAGAATAGACGGGCTTCATACAGATACAAAATGTTATTATTTCCCTACTTTTGATGAGATAGAAAACTTTGTATTGGAAAATTGTACAATGAATGATTTGTTGATAACTATGGGCGCCGGAGATGTAGTAAAAATAGGCGAAAGCCTGCTGGGACAGTGATTTATCAACATTATCCACATTTTGAGAGCTGAAATTATCAACTTTCGAATGTGGATTTTTTTGTTAACATAATACAGTATATAAAATGGTATATATACCAGTAAAATAAGGTTTTCCGGGGGTAAAAGTTAACACGGTATGATTATTATGTAACAGGTATTATAAACATTATCGTCATTATCAACATTTTGGCGTGTGAATCCCGAAAGCCTTATGGGGCCTACATTCTCGGCACTTTACACTATTGAACTTGCCGGGGTGGGTGCATATAATAAACTCACATTAATGGGCAGATAATGCCCGGATGGAGCTTATATATGATACCCCTTAATATTACGATGGAGAGCCGGGCAGGCGTGACCGTGATCTCCAATGTCTTCATTGACAATTATATGAAGGATGCCAATGATGCTCAGATAAAGATTTATCTGTACATGCAGAGGATGGCATATGACAATCTGCCGACAGACATATCGGAGATAGCCGACAAATTTAATTACACCGAAAAAGATGTGACAAGGGCACTTAAATACTGGGAGAATGAAGGGCTCATCGGTATCAGGAGTGACAGGGGCGGAAACATCACGGGAGTGATAATTAAAGAACTTAATGAAATAGTCGGGGACAGGAAAATCGAGGCTGATAACACAGTTATATCAGTAGTTAAAGAAGATGAAGAAAATTCTTTCGAGGACATGGACAAGAAAGATTACGGAAAAGAGAGAGACAGCATAACAGTTGATGATATAAGAAACCTTAAGGACAATCCGGAGATAAAGATGCTGATAAATGCAGGCAGTGCATACTTTGGCAGACCTCTTAATCCTATAGAGATACGGAGTGTCATTTATATTTATGACAAACTCGGATTTGATATCGACCTGGCAAGTTTCCTCATGGAGTACTGTATAGAGTCCGGCAGAAAATCGTTTGACTATATCGAGCAGACAGCCATCGACTGGTACGAGGAAGGCGCCGACACTGTAGATAAAGCAAAGAAGCTCGTAAAGAGAGGCGACAAGGATGCCAGGGAGATCCTCGGATACCTTGGCCGCAAGGGCAATATCACAGCCAAGGAGCTCGAGTACATCAGGAGATGGAAGGGTGAGTACGGCATGAGCATGGAGCTCATCAAAGAGGCATGTGACAGGGCAGTTGTCCGTACTGATACAAACCGTCTCGGATATACAGACAGGATACTCGAGGACTGGAATAAAAAGGATGTAAAGACTCTTGCCGATGTGGCAAAAGTTGATAAAGCCTTTGAGGAGTCGAGAAAGGCAGCCGCTCCAAAGAGGATGAAGAAAGCATCCGGCATGGACAGCAGCTTTGAGCAGAGGGATATGAATCAGATAGATTTTGACGCCCTTGAAAAAGCTCTTTTATCAAAAAAGAGGATTTAATACATAAACGAGGTATGATATGGGACAGCCTGTATCCATAGCTGAACGGATAAAAAGAATATATGACGAGCGCAGGCTAAAGTCAGAGTACGAACTCTCGGAGAGAAAGAAAGCCGTAGCCGAAAAACTCCCCGGTATGAAGGAGACGGAGGATGAGATCATCTCCACCTCCATGAATTACGGAAGAGCCCTCATAAAGGCCGGCGGTGATAAAGAGAAAAAGGCAGAGCTGTCAAAGAAATACAAAGAGCAGATGCTGGACCTGAGGCTGAAAAAGAGCAGGATGCTCCGGGAAGCGGGATATCCGGCAGATTACCTCGATATGACTTACGTATGTGAGAAATGTCTTGATACAGGTTTTGTAGATAATGAGAAATGTGACTGCTACCGGAAGATAGAGAGCGATATGCTCTTTGAGGGATCTAATCTCGGGGACTGGTTAAAGACAAACAATTTCTCATGCCTTTCAAGAGAGTATTATGACGGAGCGGATCTCGAGCATTTCGATGAGGCCGTGGAGACATGTCATAATTTTATAAACAATTTCAATTCCGACTATCGAAATCTGCTGATTTATGGTACAGTAGGTACTGGTAAATCGTTCCTGACGGGATGCATTGTCAAAGAACTCATGGAGCACAGCTGCAAAGTAGTATATTACAGCGCTATCCAGTTGTTCCAGACCATATCGTCATATCTGTTTGACAAGGACAAGGCACTCATAACAGAACTCAATCAGACTCTGTATGAATCGGACCTCCTGGTCATAGACGACCTTGGCAGTGAGATGACAAACGATTTTGTGAGGAGCCAGCTCTTTGGCATATTAAATGAGCGTATCATCAGGCAGAAGTCGACGATCATCACCACAAACTTTTCATATGAAAACTTAAGAGAGAAATATCAGGAGAGGATATTCTCAAGGATCATTAAGGAGTTTGAGCCCGTAAAACTGTCGGGCAGGGATATCAGGATGATCACCAGGCTTGAGTAAAACGTACATTAATTAATTTTTATATATATTTTCTTTAAGGAGACTTAAAAATGGCACCCATCACATCAGCAGAAGACGTTCGTAACCTCGAAACCATTCCTGTGGGAACACTTGGAATGATCCCCCTTGAAGGCTGCAAAACACTTGGCGAGAAAGTAGACTATTACCTTGTGGCATGGCGTAAAGAGAGAAAACATGCCCATGCGGATACCCTCGCATTTGCGGGATACGAGCGTGACACATATATCTTAAGTGCAAAGGTTCCGAGATTCGGTTCCGGAGAGGCAAAGGGTGTTATCCTTGAGTCAGTCAGAGGTACAGACCTCTATATCCTCGTGGATGTAGGCAACTACAGCCTCACATATTCGCTGTGCGGCCAGGAGAATCATATGTCTCCCGATGATCATTACCAGGATCTTAAGAGAATCATTGCAGCCGTAGGCGGCAAGGCAAGACGTATCACAGTCATCATGCCATTCCTCTATGAGAGCCGTCAGCACAAGAGAAGTGCCAGAGAATCCCTTGACTGTGCACTTGCTCTTCAGGAGCTCGTATCTATGGGCGTGGACAATATCATCACATTTGATGCTCACGATCCCAGAGTACAGAA
>DFKO01000054.1 GCA_002373855.1 Lachnospiraceae bacterium UBA3643 | reverse complement strand
AAATCCTGTTGTAGAAATACAGTACGGGTCCGATTCCCGTCGCCGGCACTATATTAAACAAAAAAGCTCGAAAAACCTTAAGTATCAAGGCTTTCGAGTTTTTTTATTATTTCTTGAATTGTTTTGGCTTTTGTTTTATGAAAAAGAATAATGTATTTTGTCATATCCGGGATCAGTTGTAATCTACGGATATCAGGCACAGCCCCTGGGCAGGAGCTGTAAAACCGGCGAGTTTCCTGTCCTTTGCATCAATAAGTGCGGGGATACTCTCCGGGGTTCTCTTTCCATAGCCGACTTCAAGGAGGGTACCTGTCAGTATCCTGACCATGTGCTGGAGAAAACCTGTTCCGTGATATGTAAAAGTGATATATCCGCTTTTCTTTTTAATATCTATCTTATCAACTATTCTGACGGTTGACTTTTTCATTTTCGGATTACTGCAAAAGGATGCATAATCATGTTCGCCGGTGAGATATTCTGCAGCTTTAATCATTTTTTCCAGATCAGGTTCCAGATCCAGCCTGTATAAATATTTCCTGTCAAATACGGGTTTGTTTTCTCCGTAGTAGCATGTGTATCGGTATGTCTTACCGACGGCTTTGTATCTTGCATGGAAACGTTCCCCAGCAATTTTAAGATCGGTTACGCTTATATCATCCGGCAGGTATCTGTTTATCTGCTCTTTTAATAACTGCTCGCTCATATCGGTAGTGATAACGGCATTTGCCACCATTCCCTTTGCATGTACTCCGGCATCCGTCCGGCCGGCACCGATCACTTCCGTCTCTGTTCCGGTCAGTTTTGATATCACAGATTCCAGCTTGCCCTGTATCGTATCTTTATCCGGCTGATGCTCCCATCCGTAGTATCTCGATCCGTCATATGATATGGTTAACTTATAATTATTTTTACTTATTTTGGACATGGGTTATATTTTATCTTTCTAAATTATGTAAATTTATATTTTTGTCTGTATTTTTGTCATAAAAAATGGTATTATTCAATGTGTGAAAGAAGAAAAAATTGATTTTTTATCACATATTGTTCACATAATTATAGGAAAAGTGTGGTATAATATCAATATAGAAGTAAAAGGAGGTGGACTTTTATGGCAGAGAAATTTGTTATAAGAGATACAAAATCCGGCGAGTATATGGCAGAGAAATTCATGAGAGGTTTTTATTTCACAAGTGATATTTCTCAGGCTATAAAAGCAAAGACAAAAGAAGAGGCACAGGGCAAGATTGATAAGCAGACTGTTAAGGCAGCATCCATTCTTACAATAGACAGCGTTAACTTCTCTTAAGTTAATCTGTTTGAATTTTATCGGATAGGATGTCCGGGATATTTTGGGCTTATTATGGGGATGAGATTTCTCATCCCCTTTGTTAGTAAAAGGAGATATAAAAATTGGAAAAGATAGCAAGTTTTACAATCGATCACATTAAACTTCAGCCCGGCGTGTATGTATCGAGAAAAGATCATGTCGGCGCGGAGACACTCACAACATTTGATCTGCGTATGACATCTCCCAATGAGGAGCCTGTCATGAATACGGCTGAGATGCATACCATAGAGCATCTTGCGGCCACATATCTGCGCAACGATCCCGAATATAAAGACAAGATCATATACTTTGGACCTATGGGCTGCAGGACAGGATTTTATCTGATACTTGCAGGCGACCTTGAGTCAAAGGATATCGTGGATCTGATGGTCAGGATGTTTGAGTTTATCAGGGATTTCCATGATGCTGTACCCGGTGCGTCACCTAAGGACTGCGGCAATTATCTCGATATGAATCTGCCGATGGCAAACTATCTGGCAAAAAGATATCTTGATAATACACTTTACGGAATAGATGAAAAGCATCTCATTTATCCGGTTTGATCAGACAGGAGGAAAATAAATACATTGAAGAAAATAGGAATTATCGGTGCAATGGACCTGGAGGTCAGCACATTAATAGAAAAGATGAATGTCGTAAAGACTGTGGCCAAGGCAGGGATGACATTCAATGAAGGTACGATAAACGGGACAGATGTAGTAGTTGTAAAGTGCGGTATAGGCAAGGTCAACGCCGGTATCTGTGTCCAGATTCTCGTTGACTTATTTGATGTAACCCATGTGATCAACACAGGTGTGGCCGGATCCCTTAAAGATGTAATAGACATAGGTGATATCGTAGTATCGACAGATGCCGTAGAGCATGATATGGACGTATCGCCGCTTGGATACAAAAAAGGTCAGATCCCCCAGATCGACAGGCTTTCATTTGAGGCTGATGCAGCTATGAGGGATGAGGCAGTTGCTACATGCAAAAAAGTCAATCCTGATATAAATGTATATACCGGCAGAGTAGTCAGCGGAGACCAGTTTATATCTGATAAAAAGGTTAAGGAAGGACTGATAGCCGAATTTGACGGATACTGCGCAGAGATGGAGGGCGGTGCGATAGCCCATGTGGCTTACCTGAATAAAGTGCCTTTTGTCGTAATCCGGGCTATCTCTGATAAAGCCGATGATTCGGCACAGATGGACTACCCCACATTCGAGAAAAAAGCCGCAGAACACTGTGCCGCTCTGATTCTTGACATGGTCGGACGTATTTAAAAAAATATTAGACAAAATGTTTAAAATGTATTATCATTGTATAGGTACGTTATGTATATAAAAACATAGCGGGGGAGTTCGAAAAAATCCAGATGGGAGTTTCAAAAATATGGCAAAGATTTTAATCGTTGATGATGCGGCTTTCATGAGAATGATGATTAAGGACATTCTCTCAAAGAATGGATATGAAGTAGTTGGTGAGGCTGAGAACGGAGCTGTAGCTGTTAATAAGTATGCTGAAGTAAAACCGGATCTTGTACTTATGGATATCACAATGCCTGAGAAGGACGGTATCCAGGCACTTAAAGAGATCAGGGCAAATGATGGCAATGCCAAGGTTATCATGTGTTCGGCAATGGGTCAGCAGGCGATGGTTATCGAGGCTATCCAGTCCGGGGCAAAGGACTTTATTGTAAAGCCTTTCCAGGCAGACCGTGTTATCGAGGCTGTTAAGAAGGTTGTTGGTTAATTAAATATTTCAATAATCGGAGGACATGCAGGCGGCATGTCCTTTTTTTATGCACACGCCTGTGATTGAAAGATTTTTATGCAGGTTACCTGCCGCTTATTGCCTACCTGAATATGCGCTGATGTGATAAAATATAATCATGGAGCAATGGTAAATGTATTAGAAAAACGAGGGAGGTTACCATGGGAACGTATAATATAATCACGATCGGAAGAGAATTTGGCAGCGGTGGCAGGGAGGTAGGCCTTAAGCTGTCGGAGAGACTGGGTATACCTATCTACGACAAGGAGATCCTTGAGGAAGCATCAAAAAAGAGCGGGTATACAAAAGAACTGTTTGAAAAACATGATGAGAAACCTACAGGCAGTTTCCTTTATTCACTGGCGCTTGGAACTACAGGCTACGGCGGAGGATATCAGAGGCCCCTTATACTTGATATTTATCTGGCCCAGTTTGATACGATCAGGAAACTTGCAAAAGACGGACCGGGTATATTTATAGGCAGATGTTCGGACTATGTATTGGCTGATTTTCCCGGCAGTTTCCATGTCTTTATCAGTTCTGATATGGAAAACCGTGTCAGCCGTATCATGCAAAAGATGCAGGTCAATGAGAAAAAGGCCAAGGAGATAATCATAAAAGCCGACAAGGACAGAGCAAGCTTTTATAACTATTATTCAAATCATATATGGGGAGATTCGAGACATTATGATATCTGTCTGAATACCGGCAAATTCGGAATAGACGGTGCAGTGGATATTATCGAGAACTGTGTTAAATAATTTTTTCGGATTTAAAAATATTTGCAATAAAACAGTCCGCTTATGAATTTATCTTTTATCTGAAAGGGACAAAAGTGTAATGTTGCTGTTTATGAGCACCATGGGGACGCCGGAAGATGACAAAAACAAAATACTTGAGAAGAGCTTAAAGAGAATTGCAAAAGGTGAGACGGACAGGATAGCCGACATTTACGAAGAGGTAAACTCATCACTTTATGGATATATATTATCATTTCTGAAAAATCCTACGGAAGCCGAGGATGTGCTTCAGGATACATATGTAAAGATATGTCAGAGTGCGGGTATGTACAAGTCGATGGGAAAACCGATGGCATGGATACTCACAATTGCGAGAAATCTTTCTCTCATGAAGATCAGGAGCAGAGCAAAGTTTGCCGATATCGAAGAATACGAATGGGACAACTTAAGCGAAGGAACAGGAGATTTTCACGTGGAGGACAGGGCTGTACTGACGGCGGCGATGAGCAAGCTTAGCAGCGAGGAGAGCCAGATAGTCATGCTGCATGCAGTCTCAGGGATGAAACACCGGGAGATTGCCGAAATGTATGACATGCCGCTGGCGACAGTACTCTCAAAGTACAACAGAGCACTTAAGAAACTTAAGAAGGAACTGGCAGATCAGGGAATAGATAATTAAAGGACTTATGAGATGACATCTGAAATAATTGAGAGCAGACTGAAAAATGCAGTGGAGAATATCACTCCCGACATAAAGACCAGAGTCCTTGAAAAATGCAGGGAGACTGATGGATTAGGGGACCGTATCATCGTCATGAAAGACGCAAGAAACAGAAAGCGTGAGATGATCTACAGGTTTATCACCGTCGCAGCCCTGGTACTTCTGGTCCTCAATGTATCCGCGGATATGATAATCAGCAGAGCCCGGATGACGGTGGAGACAGTAGTTGATATTGACGTCAATCCCGGCATAGAACTCCACATAAACAGGGATGACAAAATAATATCTGCCATAGCGGTAAACGACGACGGCGCCGAGATATTAGACGGCATGGACCTTTCGGGTACTCAGACAAAGGTTGCCGTAAATGCCATAATAGGCGCGATGTTTGAACATGGATATCTGATGGGCGAGACAGATTCCATACTCGTATCTGTCACAAACAAGGATCCGGAAAAATCAGATGTGATCAAGGAGACTATCTCCGGGGATATTGACAGTCTGATGAGTGCATACAACAGGGAAGTCAATGTAATCAGCCAGGTAGTATGTGATGATGATGAATTAAATGCCATGGCCCTTTCGTACGGGATATCGATAGGTAAGGCATCACTTATCAGAAATATCATCGAGACATACGGTGTATATACGGCTCAGGATCTCGTATACTTAAATATCACAGAGTTAAATGAGATAATATGCGGATTTGAGACTGAAACCAAACCGGAGGATGATCATGAAGATACTCCGGCAGTGCAGGTCGAGCCGGACCCTCAGACTCCGACAGATGAGGATATGCCGGGTAATGATACTGCATATTATGAGGATGAGTCGGTATCGGAAAACAGTGTATCCGAAAACATCGTATCGGTATCTGAAAATCAGGCAGTTACAGGTGATGCACCGGCAGTCACGGATAATGGAGCAGCCGGTGATGAAGCCGATCCGGAAGGCGCAGAAAACCGGACAGACGGAGATAATAATACCGTATCGTCAAATGAAATAAGCGAAGAAAACCTCCAGGATACAACGACAGCAGGAAATTAAAAACGGGATTTTATAAAACAGGCCGGCCTTTAAATGGGCCGGTTTTTTAAATGACAACTCAGGTGAAATTCAAAATAAAAAAGAGTATAATTAAAACAGTATTTCTTAAAACATTCTTGATTATGAGGAGGTTACACTTATGGCAGCATATCCTACACCGCACATCGATGCAAAACCGGAAGATTTCGGTAAAACAGTTCTTATGCCGGGAGATCCGCT
>DFKO01000240.1 GCA_002373855.1 Lachnospiraceae bacterium UBA3643 | reverse complement strand
ATATGCTCTTTGCCTGATTCAATCAAGAGAGACGGCTCGGCTGCATCTGCCATAATGACTATTTTCTCATTGCCAAATATGATGTCTGATTCTTCTCCCCCGAGGACGCTTATCAGTCTGTATGAGATATCTCTCACATCATCGGCCTTGGCCTTGACTGTCTCATCCTCGATATTTTCAAAGATTTTCACATACTTTTCGCATGAGAGTTTTACGGCATACTCCGCATTTACCCTGTTATTTTTGATCTCATCTCTGACAGTATTGTTGTATCCCTCATCGGTGAGCAGCATTACCTGTGCAGACAATATATCAGCATTTGGCATATGCTTTTCCCTGGCAATATCATACAGCTTTTCAAGTTTTTCTTTTGCACTGTCAAAAGCTTTTTCGTATCGCTTTAACTCAGCATCAGTATCGGATATGCTTATCAGCTTTGTGTCATCCACTTTGCTCTTAAACACTCTGATCCTGCCTGTTGACGCGCCTTTACAAATCGGTTTGCCGGTAAATTCTGCCATAAGTAACCCCCCTTTTCTTAAATTGTATGTTAGTAAGCTTTACCCCAGTAAACCATCTTCTTGGCAGGCTTTCCGCAGCATACACATACATCGGAAAGTTTTTCCTGCTCCCAGGGCATACAGCGGCTTGTGACTGCGAGCTTATCTTTAATCTCATCTTCGCAGGCTCTGTCTCCGCACCACATGGCCTTTACAAATCCTGACTTCTCAGTAAATGCTTTCTCAAATTCATCCATTGTGACAGCCACATATGTATGAGCATCTCTGTGTGCTTTTGCCGCCTCGAACATATCCTTCTGGATAGTGACAAGTAATTCTTTTACCTTTGATTCGATATCAGAGAGAGCTACATCAATCTTCTCTCCGTTGTCACGGCGTACGACTACGCACTTGCCGTTCTCAATATCCTTGGGTCCTATTTCGATACGCATAGGTACACCCCTCATCTCCTGCTCGGAGAACTTAAATCCGGGGGTCTTGTCTGTATCGTCTATATCTACTCTTACGCCTGCTTTCTTTAATGTATCAAGCAGTTCGTTTGCCTTGTCGAGCACTCCCTCTTTCTTTTGCTGGATGGGAATGATCATAACCTGGGTAGGAGCAACCTTAGGCGGGAGCTTCAGTCCGCTGTTGTCTCCGTGAACCATGATAACCGCTCCGATAAGTCTCGTTGTCATACCCCATGATGTCTGATGCACATACTTAAGAGTATTGTCCTTATCTGTATACTGGATGCCGAATGCTCTGGCAAATCCGTCACCGAAGTTATGTGATGTACCTGACTGAAGAGCCTTGCCGTCATGCATAAGTGCCTCTACGGTATATGTAGCCTCAGCTCCGGCAAACTTTTCTTTCTCTGTCTTCTGACCCTTTATTACGGGGATGGCGAGTACATTCTCAAGGAAATCAGCATATACATTGAGCATCTGAACTGTTCTCTTCTCGGCATCTTCAGCTGTTGCATGTGCTGTATGACCCTCCTGCCAAAGAAACTCACGGGAACGAAGGAAAGGTCTTGTCTCTTTCTCCCATCTTACGACAGAGCACCACTGGTTACATACCTGAGGGAGATCTCTGTATGAATGAACAACGCCTTTATAATAATCGCAGAATAATGTCTCAGATGTAGGGCGGACGCACAGTCTCTCTGTAAGAGGCGCTCCACCTCCCTGTGTAACCCATGCAACCTCGGGAGCAAATCCCTCTACGTGATCCTTCTCCATCTGAAGGAGGCTCTCCGGTATAAACATAGGCAGGTACATATTTTTAACGCCTGTCTCTTTAAACATTGCATCGAGCTGGTTCTGGATCAGCTCCCATATTGCATATCCGGCAGGCTTTATAGCCATGCATCCCTTGACACTTGTGTAGTCGATAAGCTCAGCTTTCTTAACTATATCCGTGTACCATTGTGCAAAATCTTCCTCCATGGAAGTAATTGCTTCAACCATCTTTTTGTCTGCCATGATTTTTTATCTCCTTTATTCCGCCACCGGGCGGATAATTTTATCTTACCTATAATAATACAAGGTCTCCCGAGTTTTCGGAAGACCTTGGAAAAATCTTTTTGAGAATTAATAAAAATTAATCCTGTACGTATGGCATTAATGCTACATGACGAGCACGCTTTACAGCAGAGGTAATAGCTCTCTGATGCTTTGCGCAGCAACCTGTAACACGACGAGGAAGAATCTTTCCTCTCTCTGATACATATCTCTTTAACTTGGCTGTGTCCTTATAGCTGATGGTCTCTTTAGCTTCAACAACGCTGTTCTCACCTTCAGTCTTCTTGGTTACACCACAGAATACACAAACCTTTTTTCTCTTACGCATGCCTGCACCGCCACGTCTTCTGGGTGCATCATTCTTATCATCCTTATTGAATGCCATGATAATGTCCTCCTAAAATCAACTGAAAGTTAGTTGAATGGGATTTCGCTCTCTATACCGTCCGTAGGAATATTCATGAATCCGTCATCGGCAGGTGCGGGATTTCTTGTGTATCCCTCATTTGAACCGCCGCCCTGAGCATTCTTGCTCTCTGCGAACTCAATTTCCTCAGCAACAACATCTGTTGTGTAAACCTTGCTGCCTTCTTTATTGGTATAGCTTCCGGTCTGAATACGGCCTGTGAGCACCATCTTCATACCTTTATGGAAATATTTCTCGACAAACTCGCCCAGCTTGCCAAATGCAACACAGTTTATAAAATCTGCGTTTGCCTGCTCACCCTGAGCGTCCTGTCTCTGGAATCTTCTGTCTACTGCAAGAGAGAATCTTGCAATTGCCATATTTCCGTTTGCACCCTGTGAATATCTCACATCAGGGTCTCTTGTAAGGCGTCCCATTAAAATAACTTTATTCATAATTAACTGTTCCTTTCTTTGCGTTAAAGATTATGCTTCATCCTGTGTAACGCATAAGAATCTGATGACGTTGTCCATAATACGCACATAGCTCTCAACCTGTGCAGGAACTTTCTCGTCAGCATCGAAATGAATAAAGTAGTAGTATGCTTCCTTCATCTTCTGAATTTCATAAGCAAGCTTCTTCTTGCCGCCTTCTTCAACATCTGTAACGCTGCCGCCACACTTAGCGATAGTTTCCTTACATTTGTCTACTGTAGCAGTTCTTTCTTCATCTTCGATCTTAGCGCTAACAACAACGCATAATTCGTATTTGCTCATGCTACTGTACCTCCTTTTGGTCTAGTGGCCTCCCCTGACAAGAGGGAAGCAAGGAACAATGCTTTCGCATTGATCACAAAATATTTCACAGGCTTTAACTTTAACACATTAAAGCTCTCTGTGCAAGTGATTTTTTTATCTCACGACAATCTGGCCGAGTATCTCGCCTATCTTGCCATGGATACTGTAGTCTGCCACGCTGTCTCTCGCAGTGGCATCCTTGTTGATCAGTACCAGTTTGTCTCCTCTGTAGTAGTCTATGAGGCCTGCTGCCGGGTATACCACGAGGGATGTACCTCCTATTATGAGCATGTCTGCATTTTTTATGGCATTTACCGCTCCGGAGATAACATTATTATCAAGACCTTCCTCATAGAGGACCACATCGGGTTTTATATCTCCGCCGCATGAATCACACTTTGGTATGCCCTTTGAATTAAACATGTAATGGACATCAAAGCTCTTGCCGCATTTCTCGCAGTAGTTTCGAAGGACGCTTCCGTGGAGTTCGTATACAACCCTGCTGCCCGCCTCCTGATGGAGTCCGTCAATATTCTGCGTTATTACCGCTTTTAATTTACCTGCTTTTTCAAGTTCAGCCAGTTTATAATGGGCTTTATTGGGCAGTGCCCTCTCCACCGTATCCGTTCCGACTGTCTTTTCAAGGAGCTTGTCATTGTAAAATCTGAAAAACTCCTCCTTATGTCTCACAAAAAAAGTATGTGAAAGCATTGTCTCCGGAGGATAGTCATATTTCTGATTATATAATCCATCCACACTTCTGAAGTCCTTAATACCGCTCTCTGTGGAAACTCCGGCGCCGCCGAAGAATACGATATTGCTGCTGCCGTCAATGAGTTCCTGCAATTTGTTTACATCAATCTCTGCCATGCTTAATCCTCCTCATCTTTTAAATCAAGGTCCTTTTGAATCATCTCGAGGTACGGGACCATCACACCTCTTTTTTTCGGAATGACATATTCCGCATCAAGCTCATCAAGTCTGAAACTCTTCCTGCCGCCTTCCTTTGCCCTGTCCCAGAATACCTTCAGATCGTCTATTCTCAGGTAATACATCATATCCCTTTTTGTATAATAAATCAGGAAGAAAGCCACGCCCCTTTGCTTTTCAAAATCCAGCATAAACTCTACCTGATGCTCATGAATATTCTGAAGTGAAAATGTATCCGTCGCACATTCCTTGGCATCAAAGCA
>DFKO01000135.1 GCA_002373855.1 Lachnospiraceae bacterium UBA3643 | reverse complement strand
ACGCATTGGGGCGCGGAGCAGACCCGCAGCGTGTACCTGGTTTTTTATTGTTATAAATAAATTAAAGATTGTTATAAGTCTGCTTCACAAAGAAATTCTCAAGATGTGTCAGAAGCTGCTGCTTTGTAATATTCTTGAGCATGTATCCTGCAGGCTTAAGCTCCATAACCTTCATGATGCTTTCCTTATCGCTCTTTCCGGTCAGAAACATTACCGGGATATTCTTGGAGATCGCCTCACTCTTTAGCATCTCAAATACCTGGAGTCCGTTGATGACAGGCATCTCGTAGTCAAGGAGTATGAGATCTACACTGTTTCTGGCCAGCCATGTGATGGCCTGGAGTCCGGACTTGGCCATACCGACTCTGTAGTCGTCCTTCAGCCACTCTCTGAGGAGCTGTATAAAGCTTGAGTCATCATCCACAACGAGGACACTCTTTTTTCTCTGCTCAATCACATCATTGCTCATCATCTGCAGGATCTTGTCAGAGAATGTGTTCATATCGACAGGACGCTCTATGGAATCGGCCAGCAGCATGGAAGGGATGATGGGATATATCTCGTCAAGTTCCTCCCTGTTTCCTATCGCTACAACCTGCTTGTTTTTTTCAATACAAAGATCCTTGATGTATACGAGAGCATTTGTATTATCAACCATATTGCTGTCTGTATAGAATATTATAATGTCAGCTGTCTCTTCATATGTGCTGATGTCTTTTACGTTATATTCTGTTTCAATAACGCTGCAGCCGAGTTTTCCGAGATTGGCTACAATGGCATTTACCATGAAAGTATGCTCATTTCTGATCATAAGTATCTCAAATTTTTTCATGTTTTACCTCTTATACTACTTTGTATTGCCTGACGATTGACTGTCTATATATTCAACTATCTCATCCCATTTCAGGTCATATGCCATGGATTCAATTTTATCTACCATCTCCTGCATTTTAGGTGTAAGTCTGTATTTACGTACCCGCAGGATCAGGTCATTGGCGTTATCATAGTCCATTGACCTGGCAAAATCACGGAAAGTCTCAAGACCGTCTTTCCAGACTTTTTCATCAAGTACAGGCTTCTTGGTATCGTCTGCCTGATTATTTTTACAGTGTTTGCAGAACTTTTTGTACATTTCAAGGAGTTCATCATTGTTCTCCCTGATGAAATCAATGTTTTTTTCGTTTGCAGCCGACTCAAGACGTTCAGCTGCGAGAGAGAGCTTTTTGGCACCTATTATTCTGGCTGAGCTCTTTATACTGTGGACCTCGATACCGTACCGTTCATAGTCCCCGTTTTCAAGAGATTCTGTTATTATGCCGACCCTGTTTGGTATCTCATTCTGGAATGCGGCAAATACCTTTTCATAAGATTCCTTTGAGCCGCAGTTTTTGATACCCTCAGCTTCTATATTATCATATTCAGGCTGATTTGTCCTTTGCTGACTGTTACTTTCGGTTTCTTTTGATACATTGCTGTCGATCATCTGTATCTTTGATGAGGGTATGTACATCAGCATCGCATCTTCGAGACGCCCGGAGTCAACAGGTTTTGTGATATAGTCATCAAAACCTTCGTTGATAAATCTTGATCTTGCTCCGGCTATGGCATTGGCTGTCAGGGCAATTACAGTCGTATGATAGTTTATACCCTGTTTGTTTTCTTTCAGCTTTTTAAGGGTCTGAATACCATCCATGATGGGCATACGGTAGTCGAGGAGTATGAGGTCGTATTTTTTCTCATTTGCAAACTGCAGTCCTTCCTCACCGGATGTCGCTTCATCTATCTGAACCTTTGTATTCTTAAGGAGTTCTCTTACTACCATATGGTTTACGGGAGTATCGTCGATTACGAGTATTTTGGCGTCAGGACAGATGAAATTCTGATGATCGAGGACATTACCTTTATCCGAGTGGGTTATTTTACCCTTCAGGTTGCCGATTGCAGTGTCTGTCATCAGAACCTGAGGGATCTTGATGGTAAATGTTGAGCCGCTGCCATATACACTTTCTACAGAGATATCACCGTTCATTGCAGTGATTATGCGTTTTGTTATGGCGAGTCCCAGACCGCTGCCCTCTATCGTCTTGTTTTTATCGAGGTCAAGTCTGTGGAATTTCTCAAAGAGCTTGTCGATGTCTTCCTCCCTGATGCCTATGCCTGTATCCCTTACTGATATGATGATATTTTCTTTCTTTATGTCAATGGGTTCATGGGTTATCTTTAATGTCACAGAGCCGTTTTCTGTATATTTGATCGCATTATTGATGACATTCAGCATTACCTGCTTGATACGCATCTCATCACCGAGGAGATGGTCGGGTGTGGATGAATCCGTATCAAGTAACAGAGCCAGCCCCTTTTGTTTTGCCTTGATGCTGACCATATTTACGACATCCATCACAGTTGATGACAGTTCATACGGAGCTTCGACTATTTCCATATTTCCGGCCTCAATCTTTGAAAAGTCGAGGATATCATTGATCAGTGAGAGGAGGGTCTTTCCTGCACCCTCGATTACTTTTGCATATTCTGTTATTTTTTCGTCACCGCTTTCCCTGATGATCAGTTCGTCCATACCGAGTACTGCATTGATGGGAGTACGGATCTCGTGGCTCATATTGGCCAGGAAGTTACTCATTGATTCACTGGCTGCCAGTGCTTTCTGCTCCTCAATCTTGGCCAGCTGGGTAGCCTTCAGGATACTGATGAATTCGTTCTGGTTTAAGGGATTGCTAAAGTAGAATCCCTGGAGATAATCGATCTCAAAATCTTTCAGAAGTTCGAGCTGCTGCTTGTTTTCGACTCCTGACACCAGGATCTTTTTATTCATACGGCGTATCATACCGATGGTACTCTCCATTACGATACGTCCGTTTTCGGACTGCTCGGCATCCCATAGTATGGTACGGTCAATCTTGACTACATTAAAGTCAAGTGAAAATAGTGCCTGGATATTTGAATACCCCGTACCGTAGTCATCCATGGAAAAGTGGAATCCGTAATCAGTCAGTTTTTTAACAAACTGTCTGATGATATTAAAATCTATGCCGGCTATATATTCCGTGATCTCAAAGTTGAGATTTGAGGGTGAGATATTGTATTTTGATACGATCTGGATGATTCTCTCTGCGTAGTTTGTCTGCATGCACTGGACAGCGGACAGGTTTATGTTGAGGCTGTCGACGCCCATCTCCATGGGAATACCGGAACTTAAGAATTTACATACTTCCTCAAGAACGAAATCTCCGAGTTCAAAAATGAGACCGCCCTTTTCAATGATAGGGAGGAATTCCTCGGGATAAATATCCCCCAGCTCGTCATTATGGAGCCTGATAAGTGCCTCGCCGGAGCAGATAGTCTTGTCTTTTGCATTATAGATAGGCTGGTAATATACTTCGAAAGACCGCTTCTGGAAACCCTTCATTACGGCATTCTCGACCTGGCCCCTGCGCATGATAAAGCTGAGGCTCTTGCCATAGTATATATCCCGTGAATCGTTGCCCTTTATAAACGCGGGACTGTTAATAAGAGTGCTGACATCCTTATAGGTCTTTAAATCATTTGGTATCTCGGCGCAGTAAACTATGGCAGAGAAAACAGTATCTCTCTCAAGGAAACTCCATGGCTTTTTGTATCGTTCGTTTATGGCTCTTGCTATTTCGATGTTATGTTCTCTGTTGTTATCATCGGTGATGATTACGAATGTACCTGTACCTATATAATAGATATTATGTTTGGGGACAAGGGTTGTCAAAAATTCACCTGTCATTTCAGTGAGTTTTTCGATATTTACCGGGCCGATCATCTGCATCATTGATGAAGGGTTAACCATCTTAAGACATATGAGATAGAAGGATTTCCGAACCCGCATGTTTCTGTTTACATCATATGACAGGGCCGCATGGTTATATATGCCCGTCCTTGGATCCTTGCGCCCCTCCTCGCTCTCAAGGACGATCATGACACCGCACAGGCCTACAGCCTGGCCAAAGAGTTCAATCCTGAGATTTACAAATAACATCTGGAGGAAAAGGGCTATAAATACAACTACAAAGAAGAATGTCATAACCCTGCGAAGTTTCAGATTAAGAGCTTTCCAGAATATAAAGAGCATGGATGAGGAGAAAAGAAAATAAAATGCAGCTACAATATAGAGCCACTTGTGACCGGGCCCCCTGTGATATCCGCCCTGCTCATCAAAACTGTAGATAATATGAGTCAAAGGGTTTGTGACAATCATAAGCAATGTTGCATACAATGGAAGCTGGTAGATATGTCTGTGTTTTTTTCTCAGGCTGTGATATGCACCCGTGACTACAGATACATAGAAACAGAAGAGTGCTGCCAGGCACGCATGAAGCAGAAAATATATAAATTGGGGTATTGTCAGTACATAAAACCATACATTAGCCTCGCCGATATGCAGCTTGGCAAAGTTGGACACAAGATTGCATACGGCGTCAACCAGCGTGATGCCGACCATAGACAGGAAAAGCTTGTTTTGAAGCATTTTTGTCTGGCCTATGATGATGCAGTAATAGAAACAGCATATACATATTACAACTGTGGCCCCGAGAAATCCCTCATGGGCAAAAAACGTAGGTATACTGATTTCCTGTGTCATTTCAGGCATTATTCTGTTCCCCTTTTAATACTTCTATACTAAACAATTTCTAAACAAATAACTGCATATTATTATATCTTTTTTTGAATGAAATATCTACTTATGGTATAACAAGGATGTTATGTCGTAATTTCGAGGGAATAGCGAACCATGGATGGTGAGCGCCGAGAAATTATGATATAATAACCACGCGTAAAATTTCACGAAAGGATTTACTGTAAAATGATCAGTTTATACGAAGGCGGAGCATATCTTGTTAACGGTACACAGCTCATAGCAGATGACAGTGAGGCTATTAATAAAATCAAGGCACAGACAGGAAAAGATGTGACTAAAGAGGAATCAAGGAAAAATACCATAGCATACGGTATCCTTGAGAGTCACAATACATCGGGAAATATGGATAAGCTCAAGATAAAGTTTGACAAGCTTACCTCTCACGATATCACATTTGTAGGCATCATCCAGACTGCCAGGGCATCGGGACTGAAGAAATTTCCCATTCCCTACGTCCTCACCAACTGCCACAATTCACTCTGCGCAGTAGGCGGAACCATTAATGAAGATGATCATATGTTTGGTCTGACATGTGCCAAGAAGTACGGTGGCGTATATGTGCCCCCTCATCAGGCAGTAATCCATCAGTTTGCAAGAGAGATGCTGGCCGGCGGAGGACGTATGATCTTAGGATCAGACTCTCATACAAGATACGGTGCCCTCGGTACCATGGCTATGGGTGAAGGTGGCCCCGAGCTTGTAAAGCAGCTCCTTAACCAGACTTATGATATTAATATGCCCGGCGTCGTAGCCGTATATATGACAGGAGAGCCTGTAAAGGGCGTAGGTCCACAGGATGTGGCGCTTGCCATAATCGGAGCCGTATTTAAAAATGGATACGTTAAAAATAAGGTAATGGAGTTTGTGGGCCCCGGTGTTGAAAAGCTCTCAGCAGATTTCCGTATCGGCGTCGATGTCATGACAACAGAGACTACCTGCCTTTCTTCTATCTGGAAGACTGATGACAGGATTAAGGAATTTTACGAGATTCATAAGAGACCTGAGGATTACAGGGAACTTAATCCCGGAGAGGTTGCATACTATGACGGCGTGATCACCGTGGATCTGTCAAAGATAAAGCCCATGATCGCGATGCCTTTCCATCCTTCAAATACATACACGATTGAGGAAGTAAACGCAAACCTTGAAGACATCCTTCATGAGACAGAGAAGCGTGCCCTCGTATCTCTTGACGGTGCTGTTGATTACAAGCTTACCGACAAGATCAGAAACGGTAAATTCTACGTGGAACAGGGTATCATCGCAGGATGTGCAGGTGGCGGATTTGAAAACATCTGCGCAGCTGCTGATATCTTAAACGGCGCTTCAATAGGTCCGGATGAGTTTACACTTAATGTTTATCCGGCATCAATGCCTATATACATGGAGCTTATTAAAAACGGTGCAGCTGCAAAGATCATGCAGACGGGAGCTGTCCTTAAGACTGCATTCTGTGGTCCCTGCTTTGGTGCAGGCGACACACCTTCCAACAATGCATTCTCTATCAGACACTCTACGAGAAACTTCCCTAACCGTGAGGGTTCAAAGCTTCAGTCAGGCCAGATCGCA
Organism: Lachnospiraceae bacterium UBA3643; assembly: GCA_002373855.1. Taxonomy (GTDB): domain Bacteria; phylum Bacillota; class Clostridia; order Lachnospirales; family Lachnospiraceae; genus NK4A136. The sequence goes on along the minus strand of DFKO01000135.1, from coordinate 487 downwards.
TCAGTTGCCCTCATGGACGCCAGATCCATCGCGGCTACCGCAGCAAACAAGGGATACCTTACACCTGCTACAGAAGTGCCCGATAAGATCGGTGAGTACAAATATTACTTTGACAGCACAATATATGAAAACAGAGTCTTTGATTCAAAGGGCGTTGCCGATGACAGCGTAGAGATTAAATTCGGTCCTAATATAAAGGACTGGCCTGCAATGGTTGCCCTTCCGGAGAATCTCGTGCTTAAGTGTGTATCGGAGATCCACGATCCCGTTACCACTACAGATGAGCTCATCCCTTCCGGTGAGACATCTTCATACAGATCAAATCCTCTCGGACTTGCGGAGTTTACTTTATCCAGAAAAGATCCAAAGTATGTTGCCAGGGCAAAAGAAGTTCAGAAAGCCCAGAAGGCTCTTGAGGAAGGCGGACATCCATGTGAAGTACTCCCTGAGATAAAGGATGTGATGAAGGTGGTTAAGGGCTCATTCC
>DFKO01000073.1 GCA_002373855.1 Lachnospiraceae bacterium UBA3643 | reverse complement strand
TAAAGAGATATTTTGACTACACTCCACTCCCGTCATCTGACGCGATCAGAGGTAAGGTCGGTATCCCGAGAGTCCTCAATATGTACGAAAACTATCCGTTCTGGGCTACCTTCTTTAAGGAGCTTAAGTACGAGGTGGTACTCTCTCCCCTCTCAAACAGAAAGATATACGAGCTCGGTATAGAGTCGATCCCCAGTGAATCCGAGTGCTATCCTGCCAAGCTCGCCCACGGCCATGTACAGTGGCTCATAAACAATAAGGTGGATTTCATATTCTATCCTGCACTTTTCTATGAGAGAAAAGAGTTTAAGGATGCGCCGAACCATTACAACTGCCCTATTGTCACATCATATTCGGAAAATATAAAGAATAATATTGAGGAGATCACCAGCGGTGAAGTAATCCTCCGCAATCCTTTTCTCTCATTTGAGAGCCTTGATACCATCACTCCCGTCCTCGTCGACGAATTCAGCGAGATTCCCGGCGCGCTTGTGGCAGAGGCCTGCAGAAAGGCATGGGATGAGCTTGCGAGAGCCAGGGAAGACATACGCAAAAAAGGTGAGGAAGCGATAAAATTTATTGAAGAAAATCATAAGCATGCCATCGTACTGGCCGGTCGTCCTTATCATATCGACCCTGAGATCAACCACGGTATACCTGAGCTCATCACATCATACGATGTGGCTGTACTCACTGAAGATTCCATATCCCATCTGGCAAAACCTGACAGACCACTCATCGTATCGGATCAGTGGATGTACCACTCAAGACTGTATGCAGCAGCATGCTACGTCCGTACCCGTGATGATATGGATCTCATCCAGCTAAACTCTTTCGGATGCGGTCTCGATGCCGTTACGACAGATCAGGTATGCGACATACTGACAGGCTCAAACAAGATATATACATGCCTTAAGATCGATGAGGTAAATAACCTGGGCGCGGCAAGGATCAGAGTCCGCTCTCTCCTGGCAGCCATCGATGTACGTAAGAGGCTTGATAAGCACTGTGATGTACAGCCTACAAACATGAACCGTGTCATCTTCACAGAGGAGATGCAGAAAGAGTATACTATCATCTGTCCCCAGATGTCGCCTATTCATTTTGATATGTTTGAGGCAGCATTTAACAGCTGCGGATATAAATTAAAAGTCCTCACCAATGACAATAAGCATTCTGTCGATGTGGGACTTAAATATGTAAACAATGATGCATGCTATCCTTCACTGTGCGTGGTAGGTCAGCTCATCGAGGCAGTCCAGTCAGGCGAATATGATACTGACAAGCTGGCTCTCATGATCACCCAGACAGGCGGCGGATGCCGTGCGACAAACTATATCGGATTTATCAGGCGTGCCCTTGAAAAAGCAGGCTACGGACATATCCCCGTCATATCTCTTAACCTTGGAGGTATCGAGACAAACCCGGGATTCAAATTATCCGTTAAGCTCCTGCTCCGCGTACTCTATGCAGCTCTCTTTGGTGATATCTTTATGAGATGCGTATACAGAATGAGACCTTATGAACTGACTCCCGGCTCAGTGGAGGCAGTACATCAGAAGTGGCTCGCAAGATGTAATGAATTTATCACCTCAAAACATCCGTCTCTCTCTAAATACAGAAAGATGGCTAAAGAGATGATCGAGGAGTTTGACAACATCCCCATAAACGAGGAGAGAAAGCCGAGAGTCGGTATCGTCGGAGAGATCCTCGTAAAATTTGCTCCGGCTGCAAACAACCATCTCGTAGACCTCCTTGAGAGCGAAGGGGCCGAGGCAGTCGTACCTGATCTCGTAGACTTTATGTACTACTGTCTCTACAACCAGATCTACAAAGAGCATCAGTTTAAGACAAGCAAAAAGGCCGCAAGGGTAAGTGCTCTCGGTATCAAAGCCATGAACTATGTGAGAAGCACTTCCACAAAGGCATTTAAAAAGAGTAAGCATTTTGATGCTCCCTCTGATATCAGGGACCTCGTAAGATATGCCCAGGATATCGTCTCTATCGGAAACCAGACAGGCGAAGGCTGGTTCCTGACAGGCGAGATGCTCGAGCTCATCCACTCAGGTACACCAAATATCGTATGTACACAGCCGTTTGGATGTCTGCCTAACCATGTGGTAGGTAAGGGTGTCATAAAGACTCTCAGAAAGCATTATCCGTCATCCAACATCGTGGCTATCGATTACGATCCCGGTGCGTCTGAGGTTAACCAGCTAAACCGTATCAAGCTGATGCTGTCTACTGCTAATAAAAATCTGAAAAAACAAAACGAAGTTTAGTTTAGTGAGTTCGTCAGTACCTGATTTGTTTCTGAACCGGTGTAACGCTGCCGGGAAACTAATCGTTAACAGCCCATAACATACCGGTGCATGTGAGCCAGCAAAAAACATGGCTGTCTCACAACCCTGCACCGCTCTGTAACGGGCTGTAAACGCTGGATTTCCCCGTCATCTAAAACCACACCGTTAATCGTTCAGAAACAAACGCAGGTACGCCGAGCCCCGAAAATTATTAAGATAATATACAAGGGATATAAGCAAGGGGACACACTAAGCGCAAGCGCAATGTGTGTCCCCTTACTTATATCCCTATTTAAAATAACAAAAATTACATATTTTCGCTGGCGAGCTTGGCGGCTTCAATCTCGGCCTGCTTGGCAGCTTCATCGGCTGCAGCCTCCGCCATAAGCCTTGCATAGATCTCGTTGGCTGTATCCATGGTCTCCTGGGATATCTCCTCGGATACTTCCTCCGTATACTCTGATTCAGCCTCCTCAATGGTCTCTCCCTCGAGGAGCTCCTCTTCGATATTCTCCGAAATTTCCTCGTCGCCTATCAGCACCATATCTACCAGATTCACATTCCACCACTTAACCAGGTTACTGTGAATCGTATTTTTTTCATTTATTCTGTCAAGTTTATCCATGAAATAATTTGGATCGTAACCTGTTTTCATATTAAAAATACCTATGAAATACTCTTGATCTCATTCTTAAGGATCATCTTCTGGCAATACATCTCGGCATCGGCTCTCTTATAGATATCATCGACGCTAAAGTCTCCCTCACCGTATGAGCCGCCCCATACAACACGGCAGTCAAATGAATCCGTCACACGGTTAAGTCTGCCCACACGCTCATTCCATCTGGTGAGCATGGCGATGGCTTCCTCTTCCTGATATCCGCACATAACAACAAGGAAGTTGTCCTCGTTCAGACGGTATGTATGGATGGTATCGCAGGAGATACGACGGAGTTCTCTGGCAACCTTACTGATAATACTGTCTCCGGCCTGGGTAGACAGTTTTGTATTTACAATGCTTAAGTTTATGATATCAAGACAGGCGATGTAGATAGAATCCACGAAAGGATATACTTCCTCTTTTCTCCTGTCAAACTTGATACGGTTGCTGAGCATTGTCATATTGTCATGCTCTGACTCCCAGTCTTTCTCCTTTACAGAGAGGATATACTCATTTACATCCATCTGGAATTTCTGGAGATTATGATATAGTTCCTCTATCTCATCACCGGTACTTATCTCAAGTTCCTTAAGATGCTTGTTCATCTCAGTGTAGTCAGTCACATCGGGCTTTTGATTTTCAGGTCTGTAAACCACATCTGATATGACCCTGTTCATCTCCTGGAGAGGCTTTGCGATAAAGCTCTCTGCAAGGCCTCCGCAGAGTACGACTCCGATGAGTGCCACAATGATTTCGGCACAGGTGAAAATGATAAAGAACTGGGTATGACCCTCGCTTGTGTCTCCTCCGCCAAGGTTAAGAGCATTTGCGTAAAACAAATAGCTCACTATGATCGAGAAAACCACAAATACGAAAAGTACGAGTGATGTCACGAAAATTACTTTACCTTTGATTGTTTTGTTCATGGCCTTTTATATTAACCCCTTTTTATACATATTTTTCCTGTTCTGCAAAGAGCCACTCTATTGCACTTTCAAGGCCCTCCTTTGAGAACTCAAACTCTCTTATGGTCTTTTTATCATCCTCAGTTATCTCAAAACTGTAAGGCTCCGGATATGCAGCTGCCATCACTTTTGCATCCGACAGCTTCTCACTGCCGTCCTCGGAAAACTTTTCCTTTACGGTCCATATACGGTATCGCATACCGTTATAGCTGCCTGTGAACGGTTCAAGCTTTATATAATCAAATCCGGGTTTATATAGCATATCTGTCAGTATCATAAAACCCTGCCTGTTTTAAATAAATCAGCTCTCCTGATTAACCTGCTCAATATCATAAGGTGTAACCTGATATACATAGTAATTGAGCCAGTTTGTATAGAGGTTGTTGCTGTGGCTCCTCCACTGTAGGTCAGGTCGCTTGGACGGATCATCGCCGGGATAATAATTTACCGGCATGCTGATCGGCAGATTCTTGGCCATGTCTCTCTTGTACTCTGTATCGAGAGTATATCTGTCATACTCCGGATGGCCCATGACAAAAATCTTTTTGCCACCTTCTGCCATACAGAGGAACAGTCCAGCCTCCTCAGACTCTGCGAGGATAGTTATCTCAGGACATGCCTTTACCTTATCAAGCGGTGTCTCGGTATGTCTTGAATGAGGCGCATAGAAATAATCATCAAAACCGCGGACAAGAGGGATCTTTCTGTTGGATACCTTGTGCTTAAAAATACCAAACATCTTGGCCGGCAACATCCTCTTGTCTATACCGTAATGGTAGTAGAGGCCTGCCTGGGCTCCCCAGCATATATGGAGAGTACTTGTCACATGGCTCTTGGTCCATTCCATAATATCGCAGAGCTCGTCCCAGAAATCCACTTCCTCAAATGCCATCTGCTCAAGGGGCGCACCTGTGATAATGAGACCGTCAAACTTTTTATTCCTGATCTCATCAAATGTCGTATAAAACCTGTTTAAATGGTTTCTCGATGTATTGACAGATTCATGGGTCTTCATGGTCAGGAATGTGATCTCAATCTGAAGGGGCGTATTGGAAAGAGCCCTCAGAAGCTGGAGTTCCGTATCCTGCTTGATCGGCATCAGGTTTAATATACATACCTGCAGGGCTCTTATCTGCTGATTGAGCGCCCTGTTTTCATCCATCACAAATATATTTTCATACTCGAGCTGCTCTCTTGCGGGCAGGTCGTTTTGTACTTTAATTGGCATGGCTTTCTCTTTTCAAAATCAAATAATTATATTTATTTTAACACATTTGCATCATTTTATCATCTGATTAAACTCTTCTTCGGAGATAATCCTGATGCCCAGTTCCTTTGCTTTTGTGAGCTTGGAACCGGCGTCCTCACCGGCCAGCAGGAGGCTTGTCTTTTTGCTGACAGCCCCCGTCACCTTGCCGCCGTTATTTTCGATTACTTCCGTGATCTCCTTGCGGCCGTATCCTGATAAAGTACCGGTCACAACAATAGTAAGGCCTGCGAGTTTTTCGGAAGCTCCCTCTTTTTCCTCGCACTTAAAGTTGACTCCCGCATCCTTAAGCTTCTGCAGTACGGATTTTCCGAAATCAGATGAAAAGAAATCGGTGATACATCCTGCTGTAGTCGGTCCAATATCATCAATATTCGTCAGCGTCTCGTAAAATGAACCGGCCAGCTCATCGATGGAACCGAAATGCTTCATGATGGTTTTGGCAGTATTTTTACCGACATTTCTGATATTCAGTCCTGCGAGAAGTCTCACGGGATCGTTGTTTTTGGAATTTTCTATATTGGCCAGGATCTTGTCCGTATTTTTCTCTTTACCTATGAGACCTTTGGATACAAGTTCATCCCTGTGATCTTTCAGGTAATAGATATCTGCGTAGTCCCCAAGATATCCTTCATTTATGAGGGCATCTACGAGAGTATCTCCGAGACCGTCGATATTCATACAGTCTCTGGAAGTAAAATATGCTACGGACCTTGAAAGCTGGGCAGGGCATATCTCATTTACACATCTGATATCTGCCGTATCCTCGTCCGTGACAAGAGTACTGCCACATACAGGGCACTTAACAGGTGTCTCAAATACTTTCTCCGGAGCCTTCACACAGCCGTTTAATTTCGGGATAATCTCCCCGGATTTAAAGAGCTTGTACTCACCGCCTATACCGATATTCATGTCCTTTATGTAGTCCATGTTGTGGAGAGTCGCTCTCGATACGCTGGTACCGCAGAGTCTCGCAGGCTTGCCGGTCTCCCTGTCATGGAAAAGTCCCGTAAATGTCAGCTTGCCGGTCCTGCCTACATCGACCATGATCTCATCCATTACGACTATCTTTTCTTCAGGCGGATATTTGTAGGCTATGTGACCGCTTGAATATTTACTGCCTGCAGGCAGGTCATCTCTGTAGGAGATATTGTCAAGTTTTACGACTGCTCCATCGAGATCGTATGGCAGTTCGCCTCTCATCTCTCCTATCTCGTCAATAACCTTTATTATCTCATCTGCTGTCCTGCATTTTTTATGAAATACAGTACTGATACCGGCTCCGGCCAGGATATCAAGGCCGTCACAGTGACTTGAATGTATCTCATCAGGTCCGCTCTGGACATTAAATATGAACATTTTCAGACCACGCTTTTTTGTAATGGACGGATCGAGCTGACGCAGCGTCCCGGCAGCAAGATTCCTCGGATTTGCCGCAGTCTTTTTGCCAAGGCGCTCCTGCTCCTCGTTGTATTTATCAAAGTCCTCATGACTCATATATACCTCGCCCCTAAGTTCCATGGAGTCATAGGGCAGGTCAACTTCCTTTAATACATCAGGTATCACAAGGGCATTTAAAGTCACATCCTCACCGATAAAGCCGTCGCCTCTTGTCTCGGCCAGGGTGAGTTTCATACCCTTATCAGCTTTTTCATATCTGAGGGTCATGGAGAGACCGTCGATTTTAGTCTCTACGGAAAACCATGCATCCGGGTGAATAGATAATGCCTTATCTACCCATTCCCTGACATCCTCTTTATTAAACACATCCTCGATAGAGAGCATGGGCACATTGTGAGTGACCTTTACTCCCGCTTTTCTCATGGCGGTGCCGCCGACTTTTCTGGACGGTGAGTTCTCATCTGCCCAGTCCGGATTTTCCTTTTCTGCAGCCTTTAGCTGCTGCATCATCCGGTCGTACTCAAAATCAGATATTGACGGAGTATCCTGATTGTAATAAAGGTCCATATGATATTCTATGGTTTCCCTTAATTTTAAATATTCTTCTCTTGTCATTTAACCATCCCCTGTTTTTTATAGTCCCGGTATCTGTAAATTTCACCGGTAACTGTTTTTAATTATAACAAAAATGAGACCCTGCCGATTAGCAAGATCTCAAAAATTTAGTCTTTATTAAGAGGATCCGGGCCCGGACGAATCACACGTCCAGAATCTCCCCGATTGATATAACTGCCTCGGTGTAAGGCATATCAAGTGCAATACTGATCTCCGAAAAGAGTACGCGCTCAGCATCTTTGAGGATCTTCTCCTCCTGAATGTTAAGACCTTTGTGAATCTTGCGATTTTCTTTTCTCATATTGCGAAGGAGCTTGATCATGGAAGATACTGCAACATTATCCCCTGACTTTAGTATCACATCGCAATTCTCACGGACGGGCGAATAGGTAGCGGGCTTTGATTTTTTAATACCCTCGACAACCTGCTTGGCCTCGTCCTTCGACATGACACCGCGGAGAATCTCTTCCTCTTTTGTGAGCGGCAGATATATGGTGCTTCTCGCATCAGAAACCGGCTTCATGGAATAATAAATCTTATCCGGACCTCCGAAATCGAGAGGACCGATATCCACGATCTTGCACGTACCGTTCAGTCCGTACAAAACGAAATCTCCTATTTTATATTTGCTTTCATACTCTGCCATAAATGCTCCATTTCCATAAAAAAAGAACTGTAAACACACTCATATCTGCATTTGTATACCATATATATTATACCTTTGAAGAATAAAAAAATCCAACAAAAAAATATCTGTTATAAAACAAATTTGCCTCAAAGTTATATTCTAAAAGGTTTGCGATAACACTATATAAATGCTAATATAGTAACGATGTTTAATTCTGAATGAACTGTTTGTTAAGAATAAACTTATCGAAATAATTTTATCAAAGAAATATTAAAAATTTCATAACAATTTCGGAGGAAATCAAAATGACAACAAATGAAAAAGCACTCATGCTTCACGAGCAGTGGAAGGGAAAATTAAGCACAGAGCCCAAAGCTCCCGTTAATTCAAGAGAGGACCTCTCTCTCGCTTATACCCCCGGCGTAGCCGAGCCCTGCAAGGTAATCGCAAAAGATCCTGAGGCAGCTTACAAATATACAATGAAATCCAATACCATCGCTGTCATCTCAGACGGCAGCGCAGTCCTTGGACTTGGCAATATCGGTGCAAAAGCCGGTATGCCCGTTATGGAAGGCAAAGCAGTACTCTTTAAGACATTCGGCGGAGTAAATGCAGTACCTATCTGTCTCGATACCCAGGATACAGAGGAGATCATCAAAGCCGTAACATGGCTGGCTCCCAACTACGGTGGTATCAATCTTGAGGACATCTCTGCTCCGAGATGTTTTGAAATAGAGAGACGCCTTAAGGAAACCCTTGATATCCCTGTATTTCATGATGACCAGCACGGTACAGCCATCGTCGTACTCGCAGGTATCATCAACGCGCTTAAGATCATCGGCAAGAAAAAGGAGGAGTGCCGCATTGTCGTAAACGGATCAGGTGCAGCAGGTATCGCCATAACAAAGCTCCTCTTAAATGACGGATTTAAGCATGCCATCCTCTGCGATACAAAGGGTATCATCGGAAAACACAGGACAGACCTTAACTGGATCAAGAAGGAAATGTGCGAGGTGACAAACCTTGAGAATAAAGAAGGCAGCCTTGTAGATGCCATAAAGGATTCTGACATCTTTATCGGTGTATCAGCTCCCGGCTCCCTCACCCAGGATATGGTTAAGACAATGAACAAGGATGCCATCATCTTTGCCATGGCAAATCCGGTACCCGAGATCATGCCTGATGAAGCAAAGGCAGCAGGCGCAAGGATCGTCGGTACAGGCCGTTCAGACTTTCCTAACCAGGTAAATAATGTAATCGCATTCCCCGGCATCTTTAAGGGTGCCCTTGAAGGCAGAGCTCCCCAGATCACTGAGGATATGAAGCTTGCAGCAGCATATGCCATCGCTTCACTTGTACCTGAAAATGAATTAAACGAAGACAATATTCTCCCCCAGCCCTTTGATCCCCAGGTAGCCATAAAAGTATCTGAAGCAGTTAAGGCTCATATCGTTAAATAAGGATATCTATGTCAGTTAAATGGGGTGAAAAGCCGTACTTTTCCGTGGATCATTATCTGAAAGAAAAATACGGTCATAAAATTTATAAGATAGCCATCGACGGCGGGATGACATGTCCTAACCGGGACGGCGTACTTGATACAAGAGGATGTATCTTTTGTTCAAAGGGAGGCAGCGGCGAGTTCGCTGCTCCTTTTGACAGGGAACATCCTTCTGTTATGAATCAGCTCGATGCAGGAAAGAAACTTATCGACAGCAAGACTGATGAGTCGACCGGATTTATCGCTTATTTTCAGCCGTATACAAATACGTATGCGCCTGTTGATTATCTGGAAAGGCTGTACCGGGAGGCACTCGATTATCCCGGATGCGTAGGACTCGCTATCGGGACGAGGCCTGACTGTCTCTCCACTCCTGTCATCGCTCTCCTTGATAAATTAAATGATGAGTATGAAGATAAATTTATCTGGGTGGAGCTGGGTCTCCAGACCATACACAGGCATTCTGCCATATATATACGGCGTGGCTACGACCTGCCTGTATTTGAAGATGCTGTCAGGAAATTAAACTCCATATCGGTGCCTGTCATAGTCCATGTCATACTCG
>DFKO01000168.1 GCA_002373855.1 Lachnospiraceae bacterium UBA3643 | reverse complement strand
ATGGATGAGATGATACCCGATTCGGGCCTGGCTGTGATACCGGGTACAGGACACTTCTCATTTCTTGAAAATCCCAGAGTTTTTGCCGGTATTATGAAATCGTATTTTAAATTATAAGGACAGATGATGATAATCAGAACTATCATAGCGGCGATACTGTCGCTGTATGCCCTCTTTTTGACCATGAGGCTGAACATGCATATGTTTCAGCTAAACGGATACAAAAACGATGAGCATATTAACTGGATAAAGAAAAATATACGCAGACAGTGGCTCCTTGGATTCGGGCTGGTGCTTGGAATACTCAGAATCATATTCCCCGTCCTTTTCATCGATATAATCATATATCTGACACTGTATCTTGATATAATCGTCTACCGCGCAATGCGGAGGATGAATACAAAAAAGAAACTGGTCTATACAGCCAGGGTAAAGCGGATGATCGCGGCCATAATAATCATTACGGCTGCAGTAATCGCGCTCACATGGATATTTGCGGGATACGAATATCTGACAGGCGTATTTATGATACTCATCTCAGCCCAGCTCTGTATGAATATCATCGCCAATATCATCAATCATCCGATAGAGGCATGCATCAGCAATTATTATATTAATGATGCAAAAAAGAAACTCCGGGAAGCAAAGGGGTTAAAGATAATAGGTGTAACAGGTAGCTATGGCAAGACAAGTATGAAGTTCTTTTTAAAGACTCTTCTGTCTGAAAAGTTTAATGTGCTTGTAACTCCGGGCAATTTTAATACACCACTTGGCGTGACGATTACAGTACGAAATTATTTAAAGCCAACCCATGAGATATTTATATGCGAGATGGGAGCAAGGCGTGTAGGAGAGATAAAAGAAATATGTGATATGGTCCATCCTGATATGGGTGTCATCACATCAGTAGGCCCCCAGCATCTCGAGACATTCTTTAATATGGAAAACATTAAGAAGACCAAGTTTGAACTTGCGGATGCGGTACCAAAGGACAGTAAGGTATTTCTAAACGGTGATAATGAGTACATCCGCGAGAAGGCAGACGAATATGATAATAAAATATTATATTTGTCTGAAAAGGACGGAGAGGGCTATAGGGCTGAGGATATTGCTGTATCCCAGTTCGGAACAGACTTTACTCTCGTAACTCCTGACGGAGAAAAACAGCGCTATCAGATGAGACTGATCGGTGCCCATAATGTCATAAATGTTGTTGGCGCACTTGCCGTGGCACATAGCATGGGTATGACACTTAAGGAGCTGGTAGTACCTGTGAGGCGTCTCGAGCCTGTGGAGCACAGGATGCAGATGAGAGAGAACGGCCTTGTCACAATCATTGACGATGCTTATAATTCAAATCCCGTCGGATCGAAAGCAGCTGCCACAACTCTCAAAATGTTTGACGGTATCAGGATACTCGTGACACCGGGTATGGTAGAGCTGGGTGATAAGGAAGAAGAGTATAATTACAAATTCGGAACATACGCGGCAGACTGCTGCGATTACATCCTGCTGGTAGGCAGAAAACATACAGAGCCTATCCGTAAGGGCGTGCTGGAAAAAGGGTTTGATGCAGATAAATGTCTTGTATATGACAAACTTGAGGATGCACTTGCATATGCATATACAATAAAGGGACAGGGACATAAGTATATCCTTTTGGAAAATGACCTGCCTGATAATTACAATTAAAGGAGCAAACAAAAGTGAAAACTAAAGTTGCAATGCTGTTTGGCGGAAAAAGCGTTGAGCACGAGGTATCGGTAATATCCGGACTTCAGGCATATTTAAGTATGGATACGGAAAAATATGATGTAATCCCTGTTTACATGACCAAGAAAAACGAGATGTATGTAGGCGAAAACATTGGCAAGATCGAATCTTATAAAGATATAAACAGTCTTGTATCATCTTCGACCAGAGTCATCATGATAAATACAGGTGACAGTGTCAGCCTCGTTCAGTATCCTCAAAAGAAATTCGGCAAAAATCTGAGCATTGATATAGATGTGGTATTCCCTGTGGTTCACGGTACAAATGTTGAGGACGGTGCCCTCCAGGGATATTTAAAGACAATAGGCATACCTTTTGTAGGATGTGATGTGACCGCATCAGCTGTCGGAATGGATAAGTACATCATGAAGATGATATTAAAGGAGGCCGGCGTACCCGTTCTTGACGCAAAGATATTTACACTATCTGATTATGCAGATATGGACAGTCTGGTTGAGAAAATCGAGACAGGTATCGGATATCCGGTGATCATTAAGCCCGTTAACCTCGGTTCAAGCGTAGGTATCAGCGTGGCTAAAAACCGTGTTGAGCTGACATCGGCTGTTGATGATGCATTTAAATATGCAACAAAGGTTCTGGCGGAACATGCCATAAGCAAATTAAGAGAAATCAACTGCTCAGTACTGGGTGATGAAAATGAAGCAATCGCATCTGAATGCGAAGAACCCCTTCATACCAAGGATATATTAAGCTATGAAGATAAATATGTAAGCAATGCAAAGGGTAGCGGGTCAAAAGGTATGGCAAGCGTATCAAGAAAGATTCCCGCAGAACTCACTCCCGAAAAGAGAGAGGAAGTACGGGAGATGGCAGTTAAATCCTTTAAGGCCCTTGGCTGCAACGGTGTATCCCGTATAGATTTCATGATCGATGAAGAAGACGGTAAACTTTACTTTAATGAGATAAATACAATACCGGGTTCTCTGGCATTTTATCTCTGGGAACCTGTAGGTGTTCCGTACAAAGAACTCCTCGACCGCATGATAGGACTTGCTCTTAAGCGTGCCAGGACAGAATCTAATCTGACATTTACTTTCGATACGAATATATTAAACTCCGCAAGCTTTGGTGGTGCAAAAGGCAAGAAGGTATAAATCATATTATTAAAAAAGGGGGAATATATGCTCAGTTACAAATGTAAAAATTGTGGCGGCGAGATGTCAGTTGACGGCAGCGGTGGACTGTACTGTGAATTTTGCGGAAGCAAACATTTCTTTCAGGATAAAGAATTTGAGGATTACAGGGTTTTCAGAAAGAATCTCTTAAACTACTTTAAGGGAATTCATGATGAGAAGGTCGACGGCACAGGCCGTGAGGACAGATTGTGGGATCATGCTGAGGAAACCGGCAAAGTCCTGGCTGACGGAAATGATGTAACCATCAGATATCTGTATTCATTTAACGATGACGGTGTGGAGGGATACCTCACAAAAAGCAACGCAATCTTTATATTTCCCAAGGCTGATAAAGACAAGGCTGACAAAATGATTTCGGGCATAAAGAGTCTTGAATTTCCTCCTGCCGATGTAAAAGGATTAAATGACTGTTTCCCCTCATTTACAGGATCTTATGACCTTGATGACGGTAGCAGGATGCTTGCCTTTAAACGTCAGGAAAACCTTTTCCCTCTGTCAATGTTCGGAAGCTTTACTCCGGAGCATGTAGCATGGATAATATCGAGACTTGAAAATATATGCTGTGTACTTGATTACAGCAATCTAGTTCATGGTGGCATAAGTGCAGATTCTGTATGGATCAATCCCTTCAGTCACCATGCAGTATTAATGGGACACTGGTGGAGCGCCGAGAAAAAAAGCGCAGCTTTACTCCTTGGAAATAGCAGGAAGGATCTGTCTGACCTTAGAAAGACAGCACTTCATATTCTGGGGAATCATAAAGATGAAACAAGAGAGCCTATGCTCGATTTTCTAAACGGTGTACCTTCGGAGGACGCGTTTACGGATTTTGAGAAATGGGATAATGTAATAGAAAAAGGGCTTGGCGGCAGGCATTTTGCAAAGATGGATGTAAATTTGTAAAGGAATAAATGGAGGTTATAAGATGGGAAGAGGCAGTTATACAGCGTCAGACTGGAGCAAATTAAAAAACAGCAGAAACCTTGGTAATGTAAGAAACGAACAGGAAATATTTAAGAACAGATCATGTGATCCAAGGTTTGATCCCAGATTCATAGAAAAAAGAGAAGCAAGGGATTCTGAGGATCATCCCGAGTCTGTGCCTATTATTATCGGACTTGATGTAACCGCTTCCATGGGATTTCTGGCCAAGAAAGTTGCAGAAGAATCTCTCAACGAGACTATGATGAAACTGTATTCAACAAATGCTGTTAAGGATCCTGCCCTGATGTTTGCAGCTTACGGAGATTACGGGGATACGGCTCCTCTTCAGGTGACCCAGTTTGAATCGGATATCCGTATTGCAGAGCAGCTCCTGGATCTGTGGCTTGAAAACGGCGGTCACGGAAAGGTTGTGCCCCAGCTTTTGTGGTATTTTGCGGCAAACCACACACTCGTCGATAATTATGAAAAGAGAAAACAGAAGGGATTTATATTCACGATAGGTGATAATGCGGAATGCCGTGATGATTTGAGTTATGATCAGACGAGGGCACTCCATGGCCAGGTATTCGGTGAAGATACTCCGATAAATGTCAGGGATACAGTAAAGGCAGCCGGCGAGAAATATGAAATGTTCCATATTTTCATTAACCAAGGCCCATTAAAACCGGTTAACAATATTTCTGATATTTTGCCCGGTCACACCATGAAAATAAAAACAGGTGATATAGATATGATTCCGGAACTGATCATCAGCACAATCCAGATGGCAGGTGGTATGAGTCTTGTTGATACCTTAAAGCAGTGGCCGGAAGAAAAACTGCCTGTATTATATAAAACCCTTAGTGAACTTAAGTTTGAAAAGCCAAAGAAAGGATTGTTCTTTTAATAATGCCGATAGTACGGGCTGTTATAGGGAAAAATTTTGGCGACGAGGGTAAAGGACTTGCTGTAAATTACTTTTGCAGTCAGGTACCGGATACCCTCGTCATAAAGCATAACGGTGGAGCCCAGGCCGGGCATACGGTGGAGACAGATGGAAAAAGATTTGTCTTTCACCAGTTGTCGGCGGGCTCTTTTTGTAATGCAGATACATTTTGGGCAGACAGCTACTATCCGGATCTCTACAAATTGTCTGAAGAGATGGAGGCGTTTCGAGATGTGGCGGGATTCTATCCAGGCATTTACTGTGATACCGGTACGAATGTGACTCTCATTGACGATGTGCTTATAAATATGATCACTGAAGTGCTGAGGGGAAAAGACAGGCACGGCAGCTGTGGCATGGGCATAAACGAGTGCGACCTGAGGACAAAGGCCGGATACGGGATTAAACTCACGGAGTTTCTATCAAAAGATACAGAGTATATGATAAAACGTGTAAAAAATATCAGAGATAATTACAGTCATAAGAGATTGGATGATATTTTGACTGAAATGAACGTAACTGATATTAATATGATTCCCGCTATTTTGGAATATTATGAGCTTCTTTATAATGATGAGGTTATTAAAAAATCCGTTGTAAAAATGCAGGAAAATGCAGATAAATATGTGAGAATATCCAAAGATAATGAGCACTTGTTTAATAATAAAGAGCAGATAATATTCGAATCAGGACAGGGGCTCTTGCTTGACGGAGAAAATAAAGAGTATGCACCTCATGTGACAGCATCCCGTACAGGGTTGTATAACCCGTGCAGGATTTTAGGGAAATACAAACTTAAATTAAACGAGGCAGTGTATGTGTCAAGAACATATATGACACGGCACGGAGCGGGGGTGCTCCCCAATGAGTGCTTAAAAGAAGAGCTTGGAATAAAACAGGATGATGCCACAAATGTTTATAATGAATGGCAAGGCAGTATCAGATATGCAAGGCACGGTAGTTTTGAAGATTTTACGAAAACCGTCAAAAATGATATTGATGAAAATAATTTAAAACCAGAAAAAGTAAGCCTGTTTCTGACTCATCTTAATGAGACGGATAACAAAATAAAGATGACAGATACTGATTCCGAGATAGGCAGAGACATCGGTATGGATGAATTTAAAAACAATGAATATGTTAATAATACTTTCGATATATATTATTTGTCTGATGCACCGGATAAGGTTCGAACAAAATAAAAAGCCTCTCTCGCCAGCACCGAGAGAGGCATCTCTGTAAAGAGAAACAACAATTCGGGAGCGTCCACTTCGGAGTGGGTGCCCTTAAATAAAATATACATCTTAATCATGTAAACCTCAATAATTTTTTATAAATCAGATGATTTAATAAATGGGATTGTTCTTTTAGGGATGCCTGATGTGCGAGTGGTAATAGGAAAAAATTTGGGTGATGAGGGTAAAGGTCTTGCCGTAGATCATTTTTGCGGTCAGGTACCGGATACCCTTGTTGTAAAGCATAACGGAGGAGCCCAGGCCGGGCATACTGTGGAGACGAACGGGAAAAGATTCGTTTTTCATCAGTTGTCGGCGGGCTCTTTTTGCGGTGCGGACACACCGGATAGCGCATGGAGCGCATGGAAAATGTGAACAGGTAAAGTATTTATATAAATATGCCGAAATACATATGTGTAATATAAAAATGATATAATTATTACCCAAAAGAGTTATAGTATATAAAAAGGGGAAAAGCTATGAACATGTCAGTCGTACACAATATGGCTGCAATGAATGCTGACAGAATGCTTAATATAACCGGCGGAAAGAAGGCAAAGTCCACCGAGAAGCTGTCATCGGGCTTCAGGGTAAACAGGGCGGCAGATGATGCTGCGGGACTTGCAATATCTGAGAAGATGAGGCGGCAGATAAAGGGACTGACCCAGGCATCGCAAAATGCCCAGGACGGTATCTCTATGGTGCAGATTGCAGACGGCGCCTTAAACGAGATTCATGATATGCTTCACAGAGTCAATCAGCTTGCGGTTCAGGCAGCTAATGATACATTATCTACTGCAGATAGAAGCTATATACAGGCAGAGATAGACAATCTTGCCGATGAGATAGACGGAATATCCGACAGGACAACCTTCAATGAGGTGCTGGTATTAAAGGGCGGCGGTCATTATGAGACCACGACACAGACGATCACGCCCATATCCTATCAGTATCAGATTGCTTCGGGAAGCAATCTTCCGCCCGGAGTCACAATTGATTCTGCGTCGGCTTCAAATGGATATATGAGTCAGAACTATAACGGTCATGTTTCCTCAACAATCGATTTCTCCGGATTAACGAAGGATGGCGACGGCAAGGTGGTCTTAACGGAGCTGGACGGAAAGGGCTTTTATACGACCTGTTGTACCTGTAACGATCACTACAGCATTACTTTTGATTCCTCGACTGAGGATTCATCTGTATCCGGAAATCATCATTATACATATACAGTGGGAACAAAGGGATGTGAGACTGCGGCTGATATAGTAAACCGTATCGCTCAGGCCACAGGCGGACAGCCAAACAACCATTATACAATGATGGAGGCTGCAGGCGATTCTCTAAGGATATACGACTGGAGAGACAATATGACAGCCGGTCCCGGCAGAGGTACGATAGGCTCCGGTGTTGCCACTGAGGTCGAGGTACCAGGTACGCCCTATGACGAAGTGACGACAAGCGTCGTGGATAAGGGCGATCTTTATCTTCAGATAGGTGCGGAATCAGGACAAGGACTCAGGATATTACTTCCGGATGTGGACAGCAGTATGGTGGGAATATCAAATGTCAGTGTCATGACTCATCTGAATGCAGAGCGCGCCATCGAAACGGTTAAGACAGGTCTTGCGTATGTCAGCACAGAGCGAAGCCGTATGGGCGCGTACCAGAACAGGCTCGAGCATACCATAAAGAACCTCGATAATGTAGTGGAGAATACAACTGCCGCAGAATCGCGGATACGCGATACCGATATGGCAAAGGAGATGGTTGAATTCTCCAACCATAATATACTCGAGCAGGCCGGCAGCACCATGCTTGCCCAGGCAAATCAGAGCAATCAGAATATTTTGAGTCTGTTGTCATAACAATCTTTAAAGACTTATTTTTAAACAAAATCGGCGCCGGAGGCGCTGATATACTACCTATATCAGCAACAGCGTATACTTGACAGCATACGCTGTTGCATTATTCCTGTCAATAAACAAATAAAGAGAATGTTGCCGGACATCAGAGTTTGGAAAAACTCAAAGATTGATTTAAGGGAAATACGGAGGTATAGGTTATGAAAAGAATCAGAAAAATCGCTGTATTAACAGTAGCAGTCACAATGGCTATATCAATGATGGTGGGATGCGAGAATAATGAAGGCGCAAAACAGATATCGACAAAACCTATGAGATGCCCAAATCTTTCGTTAGTTATCGTAAGCCAAGACGATTATCCGAGGAGCAGAGGGAGGCGAAAATGGATAGACTGAAAAAACAAATACTGGCATCAAAAGCAATAAATGATTCTCCTACATATTGACATTCTCCTAAATTAAGATAAAATTTAGGAATACAGAAAGGAAATAGGGGAAATGCGAGAATTCAATTATAAAAAATATAAAGAATACCGCTGGGACAATGAAATACTGAATTACCTTTCACAGATTCATGAGTATAAAGGGAAGCAGGAATTGTTTCTACGCCAAAAACCAGTCGAAATGGAAAAACTCGTTGAAGTAGCCAAAATACAATCCATTGAGTCTTCAAACAGGATAGAGGGCATTATTACCACAGCAACGAGGATAGGGCAGATTGCAAAGGAAAAGACAACTCCTAAGAATCGTGATGAGCGTGAAATTGCTGGATATAGGGATGTATTAAATACGATCCATGAGAATTATGAATACATTCCTGTCAATGGAAATATAATACTCCAACTGCACCGTGATCTGATGCAATATGCTGAGACAGGAAACGGTGGCAGATATAAGATAACTCAAAATTATCTTAAGGAAACTAAGGAGGACGGATCTGAGGTAATTCGGTTTACACCTGTTCCGCCATATGAAACTGAGCCGTGCATCAATGCGATATGTGAAAATT
>DFKO01000088.1 GCA_002373855.1 Lachnospiraceae bacterium UBA3643 | reverse complement strand
ACATTTAGGATTAATAATCGGTGAACAGATTGATGACGATCTGGCTGATGAAATTTTTTCAAAATTCTGCATGGGAAAATAATTTATGAATGAATTAAAAACAGTTTATTTAAAAGATAATGAATTAATAAAAGTAAATGCAAGGACATCTGATTTAAGAGATCCGGCATGCCTTGTATGGACCGGCAGCAATATAGAACTGAATGTAAAATGCAGTGAGCTTTATATGCTTATGGAAGGACCCTATGATATGTATGAATGTCGTATAGCCATAGAGATAAACGGCTCCGTCATTTCAAGGTTTGTCATATCAAAAGAAAAGCAATGGGTTCAGATATTCAGAATGATGAATCCTGAAATAGAGACAAATGTCAGAGTAATAAAAGAAGTACAGCTCATGCCTCAGGATGAGCATCACTGTCTGAATGTATATGCAGTAAAACTTGACGGGGATATTCTGCCTGTTAAAGAAAAAAATCTGAAAATAGAATTTATCGGTGACTCCATCACCAGCGGTGAAGGTACTATCGGTGCAAAACAGGATATGGACTGGATATCTCAGTATTTTGCTCATACCAGATCATTTCCGTATTTTACCGGAAAAGAGCTTGATGCAGATATCAGGGTATTTTCCCAGAGCGGATGGGGAGTATATCACAGCTGGGACAACAATCCTACGGCTGCTCTCCCTTTATATTATGAGGAAACGGCTTCATTACTTAACGGAGAATATTTTACAAATAAAGGCTTTAAGGAAAAATGGGATTTTAATAAATGGCAGCCTGATTATGTCATCGTTAATCTCGGAACAAATGATGACGGAGCATTTCACGGTATGCCGTATATAGATCCTGTAACAGGTGAGAAATATAATCTCCGCATGGATGGTGACAAATATAATTCTGACGATCTTGAAAAAGTCAGAAAAGCAATGACTGATTTTATATTAAAAATCAGGAAAAATAATTCGGGTGCATGTATCATCTGGGCCTTTGGAATGCTCGGAGACGGCATGGTACCTGCAATAGAAAAAGCTATTAAAGAATCAAATGATGATAATACATACTTTATAAAGCTTGATGATACTACTGATGAAACAGTTGGTTCAAGATGTCATCCGGGTATAAAAGCTCATTTAAATGCAGCAGAAAAGATTAGTAATTGGATATTAAAGAACTCAAAATAATAAGTGAATATATTGATGAACCTGTATCGGATATTATAGAAATACATGATGGTCATATAAATAAGACTTTTCTTGTAACTGCTAAAGATAAATATGTGCTGCAGTGTCTTAATTATGATCTGTATTCAGAATATACAGACATTCTCACAGATAATTATTTATCATATAAAAATGCCTGTGACATGGTATCAGATACAGATAACTGGAATTGCCCGGAGTGGCTTATTGCAAAAAACGGGCAGTTTTTTTATTGTGATGATAATAATATTTTCAGAATGTACAGATATATTAAAGGGGATGATCTTTCCGGTAAAGATACTGATCCTTATTATATAGGAGAAGGACTTGGTAAGATACATCGTATTCTGAAAGATTGCAAAAATATAAAACCTGTTCATCCAGATCTTTATAATCTGGATTATTATTATAAACAATATATCAGTTTAAAAAATACAATAAATCCCCGAATTGATTATTGTGACAAAATAATATCTGACAAAATCACTGATATGCTTTTAATAAAAGATAATGAAACCGGTATCATTCATGGAGATGCAAAAACCGGAAATATGATTATTAATGATAATAAAGTCAACGGTTTTATTGATCTCGATACACTTATGCCGGGTTCAAATTTAGATGATATGGCTGACTGTATGCGTTCCTGCTGCAGTGATAAAAAATATAATCTGATAAATGCAAAATCAGATAGTTTTCTTAACGGATATTATGAAGGAACTGGATATTCATTGCCTGATGACAGAATCAGGTTACTTCATCAGTTTTATTTAAGAAACCGCTTTATTCTCGGGCTCAGATATTATACCGATTATCTTAAAGGGAATATTTATTTTAAGGAAAGTAATGCGGGAGATAACTTAAATAAGGCAAAAATGTTGCTTATGTGATATATTATCGCATTGCGGCAAGTATTCGTGAATGCTATAATTTAGGGGATTTACGAGGTGAATATTATGTCTTTCGTTTCAAAAAATGAAATAGAAAATTTTGCATTTAATGATTGTGTGATTATTAAGAGAGATGTTAAGGCAGACAGGGTTTCTTATACTGTGGAGGCCCTTATTGTTAAGCCTAATAATTCTCAGAATACAAATTATACAAAGAGTTATGCAGGTACAGCAGTCATTAATTTTATCGGTGGAGAGGAACTTTCAGGAGTAAAGGACGGTTACAGAAAGTACGATGCCAATGATAATATTGTCGAGGAGGTGGCTGACACCGTACTTGATGATATGACTCTTGAGAATATTGTTAAAAACTGCGGTGATATGTATTTATGTGGTATCGACAGGATTCCGGAAAAGGATAATGAATATGTACTTTTCCTTGAGAAACAGCCGGAGGTTGAGTTTGATACGTGTCCTGCCGATTCTTATCAGATTAAAATAAAATGTGATGAAATAATCGTCACATGGGATAAATATTTAAATAAAGTTGAAGAGTAAAGGAGACCAAAACAATGATGCCTGAGCAGACTATTGAATTTCGTTATGACACACAGCTTCTTCTTGATCATTATGTAGAAGACGGTGAGGATGCTGATGATGTAGCTGATGAGCTTAGAGATGAGATAATTAAATATCTCGAGGAAAATATAAAGGGTGACAGCATGGCTATAGCTGCCAGCTCAGATGAAGATGAGTATGGCGAGAAAGCAAATGTAAAACTGCATTATCATACAAACGAGCCCTGGCAGGTTCTCGAATATGCGAGAACCCATGGTGAGATTTACGATATCGTAGTAGAAGATATGGACCGTCAGTCAAGGGATCTCCAGGGATAATCATTTTTCGGAAGGTTTGTTATGGACCAGGTATTACCTTTTTTACAGAATAAAAATACCATACATGAAAAGGTAGATGTGTGTGTGATCGGAGCCGGTCATGCCGGATGCGAAGCAGCACTTGCCTGTGCGAGACTGGGATTATCGACAGTCATTTTTACTGTATCTGTTGAGTCGATCGCGCTCATGCCATGTAATCCAAATGTCGGTGGATCATCAAAAGGTCATCTTGTCAGAGAGCTTGATGCTCTTGGAGGCGAGATGGGTAAAGTAATCGACAGGACATTTATCCAGTCAAAGATGCTGAATGTATCAAAGGGTCCTGCTGTTCATTCACTCCGTGCCCAGGCCGATAAGGCTGAGTACTCAAGGGCAATGAGAAAAGTCCTTGAAAATACAGACAATCTTCTCATTCAGCAGGCGGAAGTATGCCAGGTTGTAACTGAGGAAAAGAACGGTAAAAAATTTATCAAAGGCGTAAAAACCTTTACCGGTGCATTTTTTGAGTGCAAAGCAATAGTACTTGCATCAGGTACTTACCTAAAAGCCAGGTGCCTTTGTGGTGAGGCGATTACGTATACAGGTCCAAACGGACTTTCTGCAGCCAATTATTTATCCGAAAATCTTAAGGAACTGGGTATAAAGCTCCGCAGATTCAAAACCGGTACTCCGGCCAGGATGGATAAGCGATCTCTTGATTTTTCAAAGATGGAAGAGCAAAAGGGAGATGAGAGAGTCACACCGTTTTCTTTTTCTACAGATCCCGAATCTGTACAGATCAAGCAGGAAAGCTGTTATCTCACATATACAAATGAGGAGACTCACAAAATCATCAGAGCTAATCTCGACAGGTCTCCCATCTATGCCGGAATCATAGAGGGTACGGGTCCCAGGTACTGCCCGTCCATTGAAGATAAAGTAGTTAAATTTGCAGATAAGGAGAGACATCAGGTATTTATTGAGCCTGAGGGTCTTTATACAAATGAAATGTATGTGGGCGGTATGTCATCTTCACTTCCCGAAGATGTCCAGCTCGCCATGTACAGAACTGTCCCGGGACTTGAAAACTGCAAAATGGTCCGTCACGCGTATGCCATTGAATATGACTGTCTCTGTCCAAAGCAGTTAAAACCGTCTCTGGAACTTAAGGAAATCGATGGATTTTTCTGTGCCGGTCAGTTTAACGGAAGCAGCGGTTATGAGGAAGCTGCTGTCCAGGGTTTTGTGGCGGGAGTTAATGCCGCCATGGAGATACTCGGGCGGGAACCCCTTGTAATGGATAGATCCGAAAGCTACATAGGAGTGCTCATTGATGACCTTGTGACAAAGGATAATCCCGAGCCATACAGAATGATGACATCGAGAGCAGAATACAGACTGCTCCTTCGTCAGGACAATGCAGATCTTCGTCTTGCAGATTTTGGTCATAAAATCGGACTGGTTGATGATAAGACATTTTCTTACATAAAGAGAAAGCAGGCTGTCATTAACAGTGAGACATCCCGTATGTTTAATACCACTGTCGGCGCCAATCAGTTTGTTCAGGAATTTTTACGTGAAAAAGAGAGTGCCCCTATTAAAAAGAGTACTTATCTGGCAGAGCTGATCTGCAGACCCGAGCTCTCCTATGAGATTCTGGGCGGAGAGATCGATAAGGAATATAAAGAATACGAAAAGCTTTATCTCGCATTTTTATCCGGAGATTTTTATGAATATGTATCATCCCGTTTTGAATATGCGATAAAAGCGTTTGAAAAACTGTCGGATGAACAAAAATGTAAATGTATCGATGATATATTAAATGTAAATTCAAATAATGATGAATCAGTTGTCGGAACAACTTATGTCTTTAATGAATCCGAATTTGATTTATCGCTGATAACCCCGATAGATCTGACTGCCGTTAAATTGTTATGTGTAGATGAAAAGTATGATAAATCAGATGTAACCGGATCTGTTTTACCTGAAAATATTACGGAACAGATAAATATTAATGTAAAATATGATGGTTATATCAGACGTCAGCAGCAGCAGGTTAATGTATTCAAAAAGATGGAAAGCAGAAAAATACCTGAAGATCTGAACTATGATGATGTACCGTCACTCAGACTTGAAGCGAGGGCAAAGCTGAAATCATTCAGGCCGGTTTCTGTCGGACAGGCATCAAGAATCAGCGGAGTGAGTCCTGCAGACATATCAGTATTACTCGTTTATCTGGACAGTAAGAAAAAAGTATAAATATGGAATTATTAAAAAAATATGCTGCCGGTCTTGGTATCAGTTTATCAGACAGGCAGCTCTCACAATTTAAGAAATATTATGAGCTG
>DFKO01000061.1 GCA_002373855.1 Lachnospiraceae bacterium UBA3643 | reverse complement strand
CAGCTTAATCCCATGGATTATGCAGACAAAAGGATCGTGGCCTACAAGAATCCTACCAAGACCCATTATGCAAATCCGTATATCACCAGCGCTTACAGCGGTATGATGTTCAATTCATATATGTAGGCTGTAAAGAAGATATAAAGAAATCTCTACGCATAGCGTTTTCGGAGCAGAAGTATAAAAAGGGATAAATAAAAAGGTTTCCACGCATTGAGCAGCGGAGCGTGCTCGTAGTGTGGAAACCTTTTTTATTTATCCGAATATATCAAAGTTTATTTGTAAGCCTCAGCCAGTTCTTTAAGCTTGTTTATAAAAGGAACGATATCGTTTTCAAGAATCTCTCCGACAGCATTACCATCATGATTTCTGTATGCTCTGCCGAGATCATCTACCTTTGATGATACATCCTTGTTATCAATAATGCCGTCCGAATTAAGGATTGATGAGGTACCGTTGTATGCCTCGATTACCCAGTTAAATCCGTCGATGATCATGCGGAGGTATTCCCAGGTATCCTCTTTTTCATCACCCTTTACCTCGGGTATGACATTATTTATACCCCTGATGAGCTCGGGGAGATACTCTTTGATGGAATCAATGGTCTCTTCCTGAATAGCCTTTATATCTTCGGGTTTATCATTATTTGAAGCAGCATTTAAATCAATTATCATCACTTGGCTCCTTTATATACTCAAAATTGTACGGGCACATTAAAATGCACTCCATTGTATATATCGTCACATCAATACAAAAATATTATATCATATTGCCAAAAATATTATTTTTCTATGCTTTTTTGTTTGCCATCTCCCTGCATTCCCTTGCTTTTTCTTCAAAATCACAGTATGCCGGAGCATTTTCATCTTTCGAAAGGGCATCATATATATCTGCCAGCAGGAGATATGCTTTCTCACCGCCGGTCCTTGCATCCAGGATGGGAGAGTATCTGTTTATGGCATTTTCGCAGTGATCGATGGCTTCAAACAAATCCCCCTTATCGTAATAATATATGGCCATCTCAAGGGATATTTCGGAGCAGGGCTCGCTTGTCATATTTCGCATGGCCCATTTTAAGAATCCTGCATCGTCGCCGTTTAATCTGGCAATCCTGGCCATGACGCAACAGCAGTCCTGCTGCATGCCGTCGTAATGAACCGTGTCATACCATGCATTTTCAAAGAAGTCTCCGGCGAGATTCAGGTCATCGTCTGTCCCTGAGATGATGAGCTCTCTTGCGTACATTCCCATAAGTCTCTTTGACATAATACCCTCTTCGTTAACAGCTTTTCTGAATACTCCGAGGTCTCTGCTGTTGTGGAGAGAGGTGGGCATATGAAAAATCTCTATATCGCTGTCGTAGATTACAGGGTTTATATTAACCATCTCGTGTATGGGCTCAATCCATGTAAAGGTTCTGAGTCTCTTAAATAATTTTGGACGGTATTCTTTTTCAAAGTTCTCTGTTGTGGAAAATTCATGTCTGTTTACATAGAGCATCTGAACCATTTCAATCTCCTTAAGGAGATTGGCTTTCAGCATCATGAATTTTTGACGGTTTTCCTCGTCCAGAACCTCGTCTGCGTCGGCGCTGTAGATATATTCCATGGAGCAGCGCTCAAATGCATAGTTTCTTGCAGCGGAAAAGTCATCTACCCACTTAAAATCGTATATTTTTGCATTATAGCCTGCTGCGATTTCTTTTGTCCTGTCTGTCGATCCCGTATCAACTATGACGAGCTCATCGTAGAGACCGGCCAGGCTGTCAAGACATCTTTTGAGCACCTGTTCTTCGTTTTTAACAATCATACAGAGCGATACTGTGATCATTTGTAATCCCCCTTTGTGGACAATGAACTATTTAACCTCTTTTGCTGCTTCCGCCTTTGTATGCCTTATGACCATCTCGCCGATTCCTATGATGATAAAGATCGTCGGAGTACATATACACTGCTGATAGCAGAAAAAGTTATGCCCCATATATGCGGCGATGGCTGCCATAACGGGTATTGCCATAGGCTCTTTCACAGCGATTTTGCCGAGTCTTGAAAACTCTGTGATAAATATAGCTGTGTATGTGAACAGACCAAGGACTCCCTCAGCAACCAGCATATTAAGCCATTCATTATGGGCACATGCGAGCTGGAGACCGTGGTAATAGGATGCAACCTCCTCGGCGCAGTATGTATCCATACTGTATGCAAAACAGTCAGGACCCACACCGATAAAGAAATCCTTGAGCGAAGAGTGTGAAAAGGCTTTCACGGCCATACGCCAGTTAAAGCCTCGGCAGTTACCCCAGTCTATGTTGAAATCAAGGAATGATATGTTGTAGAGAGCTGATGATGCAGGGAACATGCGGTTTGTGACCATCACAATGAGTATGACTGTCACTGCTATCACAAGACATGCGGCGACCACCATCACAACTCTGAGAAATTTGAATTTTTTGATATCAAACGAACATCTGCCTGTTTTTTCGTCTGTTGTCTTTAACAGTACTATGTCATAGACGATGTAGAGAGCCAGTACGGCTAACAGGGCGATGAGCATAAACGTGGATTTGTTTACGAAATTAGTGATCTTTTCCTCGCCGGTGATTAGTGTGATCATACGCTCCGGAAACATTGTCTGGAGTATGCCGATAAATCTGAATGTCAGGAGGAATATGAGTGACAGTTCCAGAAATCTCTTGAATCCCTGATTGCTCTCAATTGCAAACCAGAAAAATACCATCATGATGAGCATGATAGCCACATAAGCACTGTCGCTATTTACGGTACAGAGTGATGCGGCGCCCAGTGCCACAAATATACCTGACAGTATCCTTGAGACCTTTCTGTCATCATTGTAGTACCAGAACATGCCAAAGGGCAGGATGAGCACGGCATAACTTGAATACCATGTGGTCTGGCCGAGGGTTGATACGAACTTCTCAATATATTCATCTGCCAGCTTTATGTATGATCCGTCCTCCTGTATGTTTTCATAAAGCCTTAAAAAATCGATATCGAATCGCTGGAGTACGGCAATCAGATATACGATGCCGCCTGCAAACATGGCACAGATCATTGTTGTCGGATTCCAGTCCCAGAATTTCGATACAAAGAAATATGCAAATATAAACAGCAACTGACTGGCAAAGCCCATATACCATCCGCCGTAACCCATAGATGCCATTGATTTGTCATGGGCAAAGAGAAATGAGATAAACGAGATCATCATAAAAGCCATGACAGCCACATCTGTTGAGGATGCATGGGTGATATATTTTCCGAATATATCTTCATCCATGTGGGCACACAGATACAGGATAAAGAGGATGAGAAGCAGCGCCATAACTGTCCATCCGAGGTAGAAAAAGAAGTGATATTTTGCATCTCCCATATTGAGATATTTCTTCTCCATATAGAGAGGATAAATCACAAGCATGGCAAATACATATACGCTGACAACCATTTTTATCAGATAATCGGATGTCTGCTTAAAAGCCGTCTCTTTTGTATTTTTCTTTCCTGACCCTGAAGGCCTCTTTCCTTTTGATGACATGATAATAAACCTCTGAAAATATATTATTACGGTTAAAATTATATATTATGTACACGATTCTTACAAACGATAAAACATGTTATACTATATGCATACTGACGCGTCACAGTTTTATCCATACGGAGGAAAATAAATGGCTGAAGAGAAAACATCAACAGAACAGAAACTGGCAATAGAGAGAACTGAACTCTCCCATGAGAGAACGGGACTGTCAATCATCAGAACAGACCTTTCATTTAATAATACAAAGCTCTCTGTAGAGCAGACCCATTTATCATTTCTCAGAACGGTGGTATCACTGCTCGGCAGCTCGGCTACCATATATATGGGCCTTCCGGCCATAGGCGTATCCCGGATGTTCAGTACATGTCTGGCTGTATTTCTCCTTATCAGTGCCGTATATTTCTTTATCAAGGATATGCTCACCTATCCCAGATTAAAAAAAGAAATAGCCAGAATGGAAAAGCGCAAGGAAGAAATAATTGCGTCATATCCCACTCTGGCCGGTAGTCTTATTGATGATGATGGTAAGTGATTACTCTGTAAATAAAGGTGTAGAGTAGTATCTGTCTCCGCTGTCAGGGAGGAGAGCTACGATCACTTTGCCTTCATTCTCGGGCTTCTTTGCATACTCGATGGCTGCGTGGAGAGCTGCTCCGGAAGAGATACCTACAGAGATGCCTTCTTTTCTTGCAAGGAGCTTTGCTGCGGCAAATGCATCCTCATTTTTGGCTCTGAATACTTCATCATATACCTTTGTATTAAGGACATCGGGCACGAATCCTGCGCCGATTCCCTGAATCTTGTGAGCACCTGCCTTACCCTCAGAGAGGACCGGTGAATCATCCGGTTCAAGTGCCACAACCTTCACATTTGCATTCTGCTCTTTCAGATATTCTCCCGTACCTGTAACAGTACCGCCTGTACCTACGCCGGCGATAAATATATCAACTTTTCCGTCAGTATCTTTCCAGATCTCCGGACCTGTTGTTGCTTTATGTACTGCAGGGTTTGCAGGGTTTACAAACTGACCGGGGATAAAGCTTCCGGGAATCTCTTTTGCGAGCTCATCAGCTTTGGCGATGGCACCCTTCATACCTTTGGCTCCCTCGGTAAGTACGATCTCGGCGCCATATGCCTTAAGTATATTTCTGCGCTCCACACTCATTGTCTCAGGCATTGTGAGGATGATGCGATATCCCTTTGCAGCTGCGATGGATGCAAGGCCGATACCTGTGTTGCCGCTTGTAGGCTCGATGATCACTGAGCCCTCCTTCAGGAGACCTTTCTCCTCGGCGTCCTCGATCATGGCTTTGGCGATACGGTCCTTGACGCTGCCTGCCGGATTGAAATACTCAAGTTTTGCAAGGATTGTAGCCTTTAATCCGAGCTCTTTTTCGATATTTACGAGCTCTACGAGTGGTGTGTTTCCGATTAATCCCAGTGTACCCTTATAAATGTTTGACATAAAAATACCTTCCTTTCATAAAAAATAAGTTATGAAAAAATTATAAAATCATTTACCTACCATGTCAATAGGTTTTAATGTGAGCCGCCATCTGACAACTGCCGTGCCTATGATTATCACATAGCCAATTATGCTTAATGGCACCGGCGTCTCATTTAGGAATATCATACCGAGCAGGGCTGCGAAAATTACCTGCATATAATCAAATACAGACAGCTCCTTGGCGGGAGCATACTTGTATGCCGTGGTGATGGAAAACTGTCCAAGGCTGGCAGAGAGTCCGGCGAGTATGAGACATATCCACTGGCGCAATGTCATGGGATGAAAGTGCAGTATCAGGTAAGGTGCCGTCACGAGACATGAAAATAACGAAAAGCACATAACTATGACAGGGGTCCTCTCCCCTTTGCCGCCCAGCTTTCTGACAAACACATATGCCGTACCGGCACCAAAGCCGCCGTATAGTCCGACGAGGGCCGGGACTACAGACATACTGCCGCCGGGCCTGATTATAAACAGGGCACCGATAAATGCGATTATGGTCGCGATGATATCAACCGCTGTGGGTATTTCCTTTAATATAAATATGGAGAGTATGATGGCAAAAAACGGTGACAGCTTGTTTAGCATATTTGAGTCTGCTATGCCCAGCCGGTCTATGGCATAAAAATTACATATCAGTCCGCTGGTTCCGAATATGCACCGGCACGCGATATCGCCAAGACACCCTTTTTTTATGCGGAATTTTTCCTCACTCTTCATGAGGGGGAAGAAAGCCACAATGGCCGCAAATGCATTGCGGAAAAAAGCTTTCTGCATGGTGGGCACATCGCCGGATATCCGCACAAAGAAAGTCATCAGTGAGAATCCGAATGCGGCCAGCATTATGCATAAAATGGCCTTAACCTTTGAACCCCGGTTCCCGTTATCTGTTTTTTGATTTGCAGTATTTTCATTCATAGGTATCAGTATAAACCAATTGTCAATATATGGGTAATTTTGTGACTAAATTATGTTGAACAGAGCCTCGGATTTCTTGTATCATATATATTGCATTATTTTGGAGGATAATCATATGGGAAAGATTTTTAAATTTAACAAGGATGTGGATACCGATCAGATCATAGCATCCCAGTATCTGCTTTATCCTACCATCGACGAGATGAAGGCTCATACCTTCGAATCCTTAAACGGCGATTTTGCATCATCCGTAAAGCCCGGTGATTTTGTTGTGGCTGATGAAAACTTCGGTTGCGGATCTTCGAGAGAGCAGGCACCGTCTGTCCTAAAGGCTCTCGGAGTAAAGGCAGTGATTGCTAAATCATTTGCACGTATTTTTTATCGCAATTCCATCAATATAGGTATGCCCGTAATAGTCAGCAAGGAACTCTACGATGCTGTAAATGACGGAGACGAGATGGAACTCGATCTGGATAATGGCATCATAAAGGCAGGTGGCAGGGAATATGCCTGTACAAAGCTTCCTGCAAAGATGCAGGCCATACTTGATCAGGGCGGACTGATAGCTTCGCTTAACAGGGAGGATTAAACCATGGGAATGACAATGGCAGAGAAAATCATTGCCCTTGCAGCCGGTGTAAAGGAGACAAGAGCGGGAGATATAGAGACCGTAACTCTTGATAAGCTCATGAGTAATGACGGTACGACCCATTTAACGATTGACATGTTTAACAATAAAATAAAGAATCCCCGGATAGCAGATCCCGGGAAACTCATTTGGATAGTGGATCATAATATACCGGCAGACAGCCCAAAGACCGCCGCATCTCAGAAAAAGATGAGGGATTTTGCAAAAGAGCACGGCATTAAATTTTATGAGGGAGAGGGCGTATGCCATCAGGTAATGATGGAGAATCATGTTCGCCCCGGAGAGCTCATATTCGGAGCGGATTCCCATACATGTGCATACGGTGCTCTCGGAGCATTCGGTACAGGCGTGGGATGTACCGATTATCTTTATGCCATGGTGACAGGCCAGTCATGGCTCCTGGTACCGGAAACGATCAGGTTTAACTTAAAGGGAAGGCTTAATGATGGCGTATATGCCAGGGATCTCATCCTCTGGATAATAGGCAGGATTAGTGCCAACGGTGCCAACTACAAGGCAATGGAATTTGGCGGCGAGGGACTTAAGACATTAAATATGGCTGACAGGATATCAGTGTGCAACCTCTGCGTGGAGGCAGGTGCCAAGACAGCCCTTATGGAAGTGGATGATATTGCCCTTGGGTATCTTAGGGAGCATGGCAGGGAGCCCAAGGCCATAGTTAAATCAGATGATGACGCAGTATATTCTGAGGTTATTGATATTGATTTGTCAGAGGTTATCCCTGTTGTGGCAAAGCCTCACTTTGTAGACTCTGTCGTACCTGCAAAGGAGTGCCTCGGAATTCATATTGATGAAGCATTTTTAGGTTCGTGCAACAACGGTCGTATCGAGGACCTGAGGGCAGGCGCTGAGATCATAAAAGGTAAAAAGGTTGCTCCCAAGGTAAGATTCCTTGTGGTTCCGGCAAGCCGTGCCGTATATAAGCAGGCGCTTAAGGAGGGAATCCTTGAGACATTTATGGAGGCTGGTGCCATCATCATGAATCCCAACTGCTCCGTATGCTGGGGAGCATGCCAGGGAGTCATCGGTGAGGGCGAGACCCTGATTTCGACAGGTACCAGAAACTTTAAGGGCAGAGCGGGACATAAAGACTCGTTTGTATATCTTGCAAGTGCGGCTACCGTCACAGCATCGGCTATAAAGGGTGAGATAACCACAGCAGATATGCTTTAATATTTGGAGGAATAAAATGAATCAGACATTTGAAGCGAAAATATGGGTACTCGGCGATGATATAGATACGGATATCATCCTGCCCACCGAATATCTCGCATTAAAAACTGTGGACGATATGAAGCCGTACGCTTTTTCGCCACTTCGCCCGGAACTGGCAGGTATGATTAAGCCTGGAGACATGATCGTGGCAGGCAAAAACTTTGGATGCGGATCGTCAAGAGAACAGGCCCCCGAGGTAGTAAAAGCCCTCGGCATATCATGCATAGTGGCTAAATCATATGCACGTATCTTTTTCAGAAATGCCATCAACAACGGACTGCTCCTCATAGAAAACAGCGAGCTCCACGATGCCGTGACAGAAGGCGATACGGCAAAGGTTACTCCGGGTGAGCAGATTGAGTATAACGGTAAGATTTATAAAATAGAATCCCTTCCGGACAATCTCATGGAGATCCTTGACGCAGGCGGACTGGTAAACGCCATGAGAAAGAAAAACGGTCTGTAAATCGGAGGCATAAAATGGCACATACATTAATAGAAAAGATAATAGGTAATAATGTAAATAAGGATGTAAAGCCCGGAAACATTGTGACGGTAAATGTGGATTGGTGCATGGTCGATGATATCATGGCTCCCTTTACGATAAAAAAGTTTGAGGAGATGGGCTTTTCGAAGGTATGGGACCCGGATAAGATCGTGCTTATTTACGATCATTTTCTCCCGGCTACCCAGACAGATGACTCGAGACATTTCAGGGAGGCGGATGCATTTGCCGATAAGTACGGTATAAAGAATGTCCACAGGACAGACGGAATATGCCATCAGCTCATGACCGAGGCAGGGTATGTAAAGCCCGGCGACATTGCATTCGGTACCGACAGTCATACTGTGACATATGGATGTGTCGGAGCATTCTCCACCGGTATAGGATATACCGAGATGGCAGGTATCCTTGGAACGGGACAGCTCTGGATAAAAGTGCCGGAGACCATCAGGGTAAATATAAACGGAAAACTCCCGGATAATGTGACATCAAAGGATGTGATATTAAGGATTATAGGAGACCTGACAGCATCGGGTGCCACATATATGGCTCTTGAGTTTTCGGGAGATACTATAGACGCTATGTCGGTGTCATCAAGGATGACTATGGCCAACATGGCAGTCGAGGCAGGTGCCAAGTGCGGAGTGTTTGCACCGGATGAAAAGACGTGCGAGTATTGCGGTATCGCCTATGATGATAAGGTTAAATCCCTTCGCCCTGATCCGGATGCCGTATATGCAAAGGTTATGGAATATAAAGCAGAGGAGTTTGTGCCCGTTACGGCATGTCCATCACTTGTTGATAACATTAAGCCTGTATCGGAAGTAAAGGGTACAAAGGTTGACCAGGTATTTTTGGGATCATGTACAAACGGACGTCTTGAGGACCTGCAGGCAGCAGCAGAGATCTTAAAGGGAAAGCATATAGCCCCGTATCTTAAGATGATAGTGACACCTGCCAGCCGAAAGATTTATCTGGAAGCTCTTAAAGACGGAACCCTTGATATCTTATCTGATGCAGGTGCGATCATCACAACTCCCGGATGCGGACTATGCTGCGGAAGAGGCGGCGGTATCTTATCTGACGGTGAGACTGTTGTGGCTACAAACAACAGGAATTTCCTCGGCCGTATGGGTACCAGCAAGGTAAATATCTATCTGGCATCACCAAAGACCGCTGCAGCCACTGCGCTTAAGGGTGAGATCACCGAAATGGAATAAAGCCGGAATTTTGACATTTGTTATAATAATTATTTATAATTATTGTTTGATATTAAGCCGATGGATAAATCGGCTGTTTACAGAAGGAGACAAGTATGTACAGCAAAGTATCCACAGACATGAATTTTGTCGATCGCGAAAAGGAAATCGCAAAGTTTTGGAAAGAGAATAACATCTTTCAAAAATCAATGGATTCAAGAAAGGAAGGCCCTACATATACATTTTATGATGGACCTCCGACGGCAAACGGTAAGCCTCATATAGGTCACGTGCTTACCCGTGTCATTAAGGATATGATCCCGAGATACCGTACAATGAAGGGATATATGGTACCCAGAAAAGCAGGATGGGATACACACGGACTCCCTGTTGAGCTTGAGGTTGAAAAGCTTCTCGGACTCGATGGCAAGGAGCAGATTGAAGAGTACGGACTCGATCCCTTTATCGGTAAATGCAAGGAATCAGTATGGAAATATAAGGGTATGTGGGAAGATTTCTCACAGACAGTAGGTTTCTGGGCTGACATGGACAATCCTT
>DFKO01000118.1 GCA_002373855.1 Lachnospiraceae bacterium UBA3643 | reverse complement strand
AAGACGAGAGTACTGACCCATCGTATCGCATATCTGATAGAAGAAAACGGTGTCAACCCGTATAATATCATGGCCATAACCTTTACAAACAAAGCCGCTAAGGAAATGCGGGAGCGTGTGGACCGTATAGTGGGATATGGTGCAGAGAGCGTATGGGTCATGACATTTCACTCTACATGCGTCCGTATACTTCGCAGATATATTGACCGTGTGGGATACGACAACAATTTTACGATATATGATACCGATGACTCAAAGAGCACGATGAAGGCAGTATTTAAAAAGCTTCAGATAGACAATAAGCAGCTAAAGGAAGCTACTGTACTGCGTGAAATATCGAGAGCCAAGGATGAACTTTTATCTCCTGATGATTACGAGGCTCAGAACGCGGCAGATTTTTCAAAGAGAAAAATCGCAACATGCTACCGCGAATATCAGGATATGTTGAGAAAAAACAATGCCCTTGATTTTGATGATATCATCCGACTGACTGTATATCTCTTTAAGGCATGCCCTGAAGTCCTTGAGTTATATCAGGACAGATTTAAGTATATTATGGTAGATGAGTACCAGGATACAAATACAGCCCAGTTTACACTGGTAAAACTCCTGGCGGATAAATATAAAAACATCTGCGTAGTCGGTGATGACGATCAGTCGATATATAAATTCCGCGGCGCCAATATCATGAATATTTTGAATTTTGAGAATGTATTTTCCGGTGCAAAGGTGATAAAACTTGAGCAGAATTACAGGAGTACCCAGAATATACTTGATGCTGCCAACGCAGTGATATCAAACAATAAAGGCCGTAAAAACAAGGCCCTGTGGACCGCTCGTAAGGATGAGGAGAGAGTGCATTTCAGATCGTTTGATTCTGGCAAGGAAGAAGCGGAAGCCATATGCGATGAGATAGCCCGTATGAACAGAAAAGGCGAGTACGGATATAAGGATGTTGCAATACTATACAGGACTAATGCCCAGTCCCGTGAGTTTGAAGAGCGTTTTGTCCATGATAATGTACCGTACAAACTGGTAGGCGGAGTAAATTTCTATGCCAGAAAAGAGATCAAGGATATCCTCGCTTATCTAAAGACTCTTGATAACGGCGTGGACGATCTGCAGGTAAAGAGGATCATAAATGTACCTAAACGCGGAATAGGTGATACAACGGTAAATAAGATCCAGGCATACGCAGATGAAAAAGACATGAGCTTTTATAATGCGTGTCTGGCTGCAGAGGAAGTCACCGGACTATCCAAGGCGGCCGGTAAAGTAAAGAACTTTACCGATATGATCGAGACATATAAAGAGCGTCTGGCCGGCAGTACCATTTATGATGTAACAAAACAGATCATAGAAGATACAGGATACATCGAGGAGATAAGAGGAGAGGACGATGAGATCAAGGCCGAGGAGAGAGTTGAAAATATCGATGAACTCTTATCAAAGATAAAAGATTATGAAGATGAGAATCCGGAGAGTACTCTTGCCGGATTTTTAGAGGAGGTAGCGCTGGTATCCGATATCGATTCTGTATCTGATGATGAATCCAGAGTGCTCATGATGACTATCCACAGTGCAAAGGGACTGGAATTTCCCGTAGTATATATAAGTGGTATGGAGGATGGAGTTTTTCCCGGATATCTGACTATAAATACAGGCAGCGATGAAGATATGGAGGAGGAGCGCCGTCTGGCATATGTAGCTATCACGAGAGCCAAGGACCGCCTCACCCTGTCATATGCAAGGAGCAGGATGGTCAGAGGAGAGACCCAGTACAACCCTGTCAGCCGCTTTGTAAAAGAGATACCGGCGGAACTCCTTGACGGAGAAATCCCCAAGGTCAAGAGCTTCTTTGATGAATATGATGAAGATTCATCGCCGTCAAGATTTATGAGGGAAAAGCCTTTTGGCAGGTCTGACGATGACGGATTCATACCGAGAAAAGTCACCTTTAACAGCAAGCCAAAGACAAAAAACGTAATGACACAGCAGGAGGCACTGAGCAAATTAAATGCCATGCCTAAGGGAATGCCGTCAGGTGGAGCAAAACCTGACTATGAAGTTGGAGACAGAGTCCGTCATCTTAAATTTGGTGAAGGCGTTGTAAAGGACATCACTCCGGGGTCCAAAGACTATCAGGTTACGGTTGAATTTGACGAATTCGGACAGAAGATTATGTATGCCGCTTTTGCCAAACTTCAGAGAGTATAATATTTGAATTATTGGAAAATCTGTGATAATATTTTACTAAATGAATTTATGTATATTAATCGGAAAGGTGGATTTTTAATATGAACAGAATAGAAGATTTACTTGATGCAGTAAAGATAACAGACCTCTTAAACAGAAAAAAAGAAGAGGAGAAAAAGAGCAACTGCCTTAAGACTGTTTGCATCATCGCAGCCGTAGTTGTATTTGCAGCTATTGTTGCTTTTGCTATCTATAAGTTTGTGACACCTGATTATCTCGATGACTTTGACGATGATTTCAGTGATGATTTCGACGATGATTTCTTTGATGATGAAGATATCGACGACGATGATGATGACGACAAATTTGAGGACGAGTCTGAAAAGTAAGATTTTGTTTTTAAATATTTTTGAGTATTTATGATTTTATGAGGGATGGATTTATTTTCATCCCTTTTTTCAATGTTGAGAGGATTAATAGATGAAAAAGGGCAGTATATGCAAAGGCAGCGTTCAATACGTGGATTTTCCCGGAAAGGGAATGGTAAAGCTTGATGAGGAGTACGGGACGGACATACCTGCTCTGGTAAAGGATGTCCTGCCGGGACAGAGAGTGACGGTGCGTATCAAAAAAAAGAAACATGACATATATGAGGCAATGCTGATATCTGTAGACGAAAAGGCACCAAATGAGATTGAAGCGCCCTGTCCTCATTTTGGCGCATGCGGAGGCTGTACATATCAGAATCTGTCATATCCTGACCAGATTAAATTAAAAGACAGTCAGATGCGCAGGATTTTTAAAGATTATCTCTTCTGCTATGAAGGCACGTATGAGAGTCCTGAAAATGAAGCATACAGAAACAAAATGGAGTTTTCTTTTGGCGATGGATGCAAGGGCGGCGAGCTTGAACTGGGACTCCATAAAAAAGGCAGTTTTTACGACATACTATCAGTTAAGGAGTGCAGGATCGTTGATGAGGACTACAGAAAAATCCTCTCGGAGACTCTTGGCTATTTCAGGGGCAAGGGATGTACATATTTTCACAAGATTACACATGAAGGTTTTTTGAGACATCTCCTTGTGAGAAAAGCAGTGAGGACAGGAGAGATACTGATATGTCTCGTGACATCATCTGATATACCGGCAGACACTCCTTGTACGGAAGTAAGCATAATTGATGACTGGAAAGAGGCAATGCTGGCTCTTGATCTGAAGGGCAGGATTGCGGGAGTGCTCCATATAATCAATGACTCATTATCTGATGTGGTCAAAAGCGACGAGACGAGAGTATTGTTTGGTCAGGATTATTTCTATGAGGAGCTGATGGGATTAAAGTTTAAGATATCTCCATTTTCATTTTTTCAAACCAACTCGCTCAGTGCCGAAATAATATATGGCACAGTCAGAGAATACATAGGTGATAATCTCGGAGATAAAGCAGACAAGACAGTGTTTGACCTGTATAGCGGGACAGGTACCATCGCTCAGATGATAGCGCCTGTTGCAGGCAAGGTCATAGGTATAGAGATAGTAGAGGAAGCTGTAGAGGCAGCAAAAGAAAATGCAAAGCTAAACGGTCTTGATAACTGTGAATTCATAGTGGGCGATGTATTAAAAAAAATGGACGAAATCACAGACAGGCCGGATTATATCATCCTCGACCCGCCAAGAGACGGAGTCAATCCCAAAGCGCTGCGCAAGATAATTGATTACGGTGTGGATAACATTATATATATAGCCTGCAAACCGACAAGTCTCGCAAGAGATCTCGAAATATTTACGGCATACGGTTACAAACCGGTCAGAATGCGGGCTGTAGACCAGTTCCCCGGAACTGTACATGT
>DFKO01000001.1 GCA_002373855.1 Lachnospiraceae bacterium UBA3643 | reverse complement strand
GCCATATCCTTGATACAGATTGAATCTGCACCCATCTCCTCGATTTCCTTTGCAATATTTGCCCAGTACTCGAGAGTGTATGCATCACCGAGTGTGTATGAGAGAGCAATCTGAGACTCGCCTCTACCCTCGATCTTCTTAAACTTGTTGGTAGCATCTACTGCAGCCTTAAGGTTACGAATATCGTTAAGGCAGTCGAAGATACGAATCACGTCGATACCGTTTGCGATAGACTTCTGAACGAATGCCTCAACAACATCATCTGCATAAGGTCTGTATCCGAGGATGTTCTGACCTCTGAAGAGCATCTGGAGCTTTGTTTTCTTAAAGCCGTCACGAAGCTTACGAAGTCTCTCCCATGGATCTTCCTTAAGGAAACGAAGAGCTGCATCGAATGTGGCACCACCCCAGCACTCTACTGAGTGGTATCCGACTTTATCCATTTTATCAACTATAGGAAGCATTATTTCGGTAGGCATTCTCGTAGCGATCAATGACTGATGCGCATCACGAAGAACTGTCTCTGTAATGCCAATAGGCTTCTTTGCGATTTCTGCCATTTTAATTACCTTATCCTTTCTAAAATAATATTAATTCAACTTAGAATACTCCGAAGATTGCCATGAATGTACCGGCAGCAACTGCTGTACCGATAACACCGGCAACGTTGGGTCCCATCGCATGCATGAGAAGGAAGTTTGTAGGGTCCTCCTCTGCTCCGACCTTCTGCGATACACGGGCAGCCATAGGTACGGCCGAAACACCGGCAGAGCCGATGAGGGGATTGATCTTGCCACCTGTTGCCAGGCACATGATCTTGCCAAAGAGTACTCCGGCAGCTGTACCGAATGCAAATGCCACAAGACCGAGTCCTACGATGCAGAGTGTCTCTACATTGAGGAATGCCTCAGCTGATGTGGTAGCTCCAACGGATGTACCGAGGATGATAACTACGATATACATAAGTGCGTTTGATGCAGTATCCTGAAGCTGTCTTACCACGCCTGACTCTCTGAAGAGGTTACCAAGCATCAGCATACCTACAAGAGGAGCTGTGGTAGGAAGGATAAGTGATACCACGATGGTAACAACGATAGGGAAGAGAATCTTCTCAAGCTTTGTAACGGGGCGAAGCTGCTCCATCTTGATCTGACGCTCTTTCTTTGTTGTAAGTAATTTCATGATAGGTGGCTGGATAACCGGCACAAGAGACATATATGAATATGCCGCAACGGCTATAGGGCCGAGGTACTTGGTCTGGCTGAGCTTACCTGCAAGGAAGATCGATGTAGGTCCGTCAGCACCACCGATGATTGAAATAGCTGCAGCAGCCTTGTCATTAAAGTCTGCGATTCCGACAGCACCAAGGTAAAGGGCTCCGAAATATGCAGCAAAGATACCGAACTGGGCAGCAGCTCCGAGGAGAAAACTCTTCGGGTTTGCGATAAGGGGACCGAAGTCTGTCATCGCACCTACGCCAAGGAAAATAAGCGAAGGAAGGATTGCCCATTCGTCAAGCAAATAGAAATAGTATAATAATCCGCCGACACCGTTACTTGAATCTTCGATACTTACCATGATATCAGGATAAATATTTACCAGAAGCATACCAAATGAGATAGGTACGAGCAAAAGGGGCTCGAACTCATGCTTGATAGCCAGGTATAAAAAGAAACAGGCAACGCAGATCATGATGACATTCTTGTATGTAAAGCTGGGATTCATGAATGCCATCTGACCAAGCAGATTGTTTAAAATCTCACCCATTTTTTAACCTCCGAAAACTAAAACAGTTAATAATCTAAAATACTTAATTAGTTAAGTGTAGCAAGTGTAGCGCCTGCTTCTACTGCATCGCCTACAGCTACGTTTACAGATGCAACTGTTCCGTCCTGAGGAGCAACTACGGGGATTTCCATCTTCATAGCTTCGATAACTATTACTGCATCACCCTTCTTAACTGCATCTCCGACATTCTTCTCGATCTTGAATACCTTACCTGCAGCACCGGCCTCGATCTTTACAGAACCTGCAGTGCCTGATGCAGCGGGAGCAGCAGCCTTGGGAGCAGCTTTAGGTGCTGCCTTGGGAGCAGCCTTAGGTGCTGCGCCTGTAGATGCGCCTTCTTCTACTGTTACGTCATATACGTTGCCATTAACGGTAATTGTATAATTTTTCATTGTAAAATTCCTCCTGAAATATTTAGTGATTATCTGATTCTTCTAATGCTTCTTACCACAAAGCCGTCTGTAGAAGTTGAACCTTCATATGCGGCAATGGCAGCAGATATAACTGCAACGAGTTCAAGGTCATCTGTACCTGAAGTCTCTTCTCTCTCAACGATACCTGCGATCGCATTGTCAACAGAAGCCTTCTCAATATTTGAAGCTTTCTTCTTGTCTTCTTTGCTCTTCTGAAGCTTTGGAATGATACCGAAGCAGTAAATGATACACATGATGAGTATGAGCATCGCAAATACTGTACCCATACCGATAAGTGTATTCTCTCCTGCTTTCTGCATTGACTCTGAAATATTGTACTTAACATTAGTTGTGATACTTGTGATATGAAGGTTTCTGTCAAAGATAACTTCAAGTTCACCGACTC
Source organism: Lachnospiraceae bacterium UBA3643 (assembly GCA_002373855.1). GTDB lineage: Bacteria > Bacillota > Clostridia > Lachnospirales > Lachnospiraceae > NK4A136. The sequence continues at coordinate 4,401 of DFKO01000001.1, read as the reverse complement.
TCACTGAACCGTTAAGGGGCATTGTGACAATAAGTTCCTTGGCATCGGGATCAAACTTCATACCCTCACCAAGTTTAGTCACATCAATTGTACCAAGCTCTGTAAGTGCGCTCTGATATGAATCAACACCCTTAACAAATACTGTGCCCTCTGTCTTGATACCGGCTGACTCGTAGATCTGATCAGCGAGCTCATCAAATTCATCATCATTAAACTCTCTGAATGTATCGATCACATCCTGACCGTAATCATTGCTGACAAGGAGGTAAGCATTTCTCACCTGAAGTGCAATATTCTGTTCGTCATATTTAAGTGTTTTTGTTTCTCCACTACCGCAAGCAGTCAATCCAAAGACACAGGCAAGCATGAGCAATAAACCTAATAATTTGGTCTTATTAACTTTCATCTTAATTGTCATCCTTTCCTAATAGTAAAATCGTAAAGCAGACCGCTTATGCAAAGAGCATCTCGAATGCATAAACAAGGTGCTTTCTTGTGTCATCGGGATCGATCACTGTGTCAACGTATCCACGCTCTGCTGCTGATGCTGCGCTGCCTGCAAGCTTTGCATACTCAGCTGCCTTGGCGTTTATTGTATCCTGTGACTCACCTGCATACATGATGCCGGCTGCAAGCTTTGCATCCATTGTACCGATCTCAGCTGTAGGCCATGCGTATGTGAGGTCACATCCGAGTGCCTTTGAGTTCATGGTAACGTATGCGCTGCCGAATGCCTTGCCAACTACGAGGTTTACTCTGGGTACATCGCAGTTTGCAAAAGCCTGTGTAAGAGTAGATGCAGCACTTGCGATTCTCTTCTCTGAGCACATGCATGCCTTGAAGCCCTCTGCATTTGTAACTGTGAGGATGGGAATACCAAAGCTGTCACAGAAATCAACGAAATCAGCTGCCTTTAAGCAACCGTTAACTGAAAGACGAGCCTCGAACTTCTCAGAAGCCTTGCCGTCATCACCGAGGATCTCGGTTCTGTTTGCAACGCATCCTACTGTAAGGCCGTCGAGTTTGATAAATCCGGTAACCATATCCTTGGCATATGCTGCCTTAACCTCAAGGAAGTCATTGTTGTCAGCTATGGTTGCAAGGAGAGCAGCAGTATCGCCCTTGAATCCTGCAAGACCTGCGCACTTTCTGTTAAGATCATCATCGCTCTCTGATAATGCCACATCCTCATTGTTCTGAGGAAGCATAGAGATAAGAGTTCTGATTGTATCGAGAACGGAAGCCTCATCGCCTGTAAAATCAACGGTACCACATTCTTTAGCCTGGAAATCAGCGCTTGCGGTATCGCACTTTGCTGAGTAGTTGCCATCAAGGGCATCAGGTGAGTTTACAAAGAGTTTGCCGTTCTTTTCCTCTACTAATGTAAAGTCGGCAATTGAAGGGATAAGTGCAAGACCACCACCACAGTTGCCAAATACAGCAGCAATCTGAGGTACAAGACCCTTTGCCATTGACTGCTTGTAATAAATTTCACCGAGTGCGTTAAGTGCATCGGTAGACTCCTGCAAACGAAGACCTGAACAGTCGATAAGACCGATCACGGGTGTACCTGTCTTGATTGCAAGGTCATAGAGATTAACAATCTTCTTTGCATGCATCTCGCCTATAGAACCGCCAAGTACGCTAGAGTCCTGGCTGTACACATAAACTCGATTGCCATCGATAGTACCGTAACCGGTGATAACACCGTCTGACGGAGTATCGACCTGCTTCAGATTGAAATCAGTAGCTCTTGCTTTAATAGCGCTGCCGATTTCAACGAAACTTTTTTCGTCGAGCAACGAATCAATACGGTTGCTCGCTGAGCTTGCCATACTACTCATTTTAAAGACCTCCACATAAATGTAATAAATAAGCAGAAATTCAAAAAATTTCCACACTTTCACTACTATAACATAATTAAATTCTTTTTTACAGAAGAATTTTTATAAACTTTCTTATTTTTATATAAAAAACCGATATCATTAATTCAGACTGTAAGGTGCCGAAAATTTTATGATATCGGATTGATTATAAAACATTAAACTTCAACAATTGTAGGCGGCTCGTCCTCAGGATTTACATCGCCGTCGCCGATAAGAGCATCCGTATCGTCGCCCTCATCTCCCTCCGGTTTACCGTAGGCTTCATTTTCAGCCTGATGCTTAAAGTCCTCCACAAGTTCCGGACTGATAGCCGGGAGATCGCCGATAGATTTAACTCCAAAGGATCTGAGAAACTGCTCTGTCGTACCAAATAAAAGGGGATGGCCCGGAGCCTCAAGACGGCCCACATCTTCTATCAAGTCAAACTCGATAAGCTTGCTGATAGCATGGTCGCACGAAACGCCTCTGATCTTTTCTATCTCGGCCCTTGTGACAGGCTGCTTGTAAGCGATGATCGACAGTGTCTCAAGGACTGTATCTGTAAGTGTATATTTTGCAGGTATCTTGGCTATTTTGGTAAGGCATTCATACGTCTCCTTTTTAGTGCCAAGCTGTACGGATCCCTCAAGGAATATCATCTCGATACCCCTCTCCTCATCCTCATACTTTTGCTGCATCTCCTCCAGAATAGGCATGAGACTTCTCTCATTTAATTCAAACACTTCACAGAGCTTTGATATCTGTACAGAATTGCCGAGAGCAAACAGGATTGCTTCTGTGTTAGCAAAGATTTTTTTCTTCTCTTCATCAGTTAATTCAATGAGGGGCTCCTCGGGTTTTGCCTTTTTTGTTTTTGCGGACTTTTCCGGGGAGTCAGAAGTTTCAGTTTCTTCATCTTCTGATTTTTCATTTTCTTTTGGATCAGATTCAATTACTTCTGTCTCAGCTATATTATGTGCTTCAACAAGTTCTCCGGAACTCTCATCGTTCACTGAGTTTTCAGTCTCCTCAAGAACTGTTTCTTCTGTTTCCTGACTTGTATTTTCGTTAATATTTTCATTCATATTCTCGATTATGTTCTCTGACATTTATAAATCCTCTGTCCCTTTATATTTCCCTTTCATATAGCGGATCGAATTTATACGATAGCAAATCCGTCTTCAAGTCCGATCTCGTCTCCCGTCCTCTCGATGATGATATCATCAAAGAGTTCATCCTGGCTGATCGATATCTGGCCAACCTTCATGAGTTCAAGTACTACGAGAAATGTGACGATTATCTCCATCTTGCTCTGCTGCTTTTCAAGAAGCTCTGTAAACGAGCATCTCTTGTGTGCCATAAGATATGTAAAGATATACTTCTGCTTATCATCAAGGGGTATCTCATCCTTGGTCACATTACCGAACTTGCTCCTGATGGGATCGACTCTGTCCTCTGACCTCTTCATGATGGTCTGAAAGATATCATTAAGTTTCTGGAGCGTCATATCTCCCACAAGCTTTGTGTAGTCAACAGGCTCCTTGTACTCAAGGATCTGCTCGGGGATAGTCGGAGCCTTAAAGAGGGCCTTGCCGGCATCCATCTGTCTGTCCTTAAGCTCGTAAGACATATATTTATACATCTTATACTCAAGGAGTTTTTCAACCAGTTCTTTTCTCGGATCCTCTTCGTCCTCCTCATCGTCCTCTGTCTCAGTTTTAGGCAGGAGCATCCTGCACTTAATATCAAGGAGCGTCGCTGCGATGAGGAGGAATTCACTGATGACATTCATGTCCTCTGTCTGCATATTGCGGACATATTCAAGATACTGATCTGTGATCTCGACGATGGGGATATCAAAGATATCCACTTTATTCTTTTCTATAAGATGAAGAAGGAGATCAAGAGGTCCTTCAAACACTTCAAGTTTAACAACGATTGCCATTTTTATTTCTGTCCCTTTCCCTTTATAATGCCATAAATTATTCTGTCATAATAAATGATTTATGTTCAGTTAATTTCCCTGTTCATTTATTGTCTAAAATCTGTTTTTTCTTAATATCCACCGTCACAATCTCACCCGGATTAAACAATCTCAACGGCAGCGTATGATTGGCCATGCCCTGGGAAACAATATGTATTACATTTCCGTCTTTATATACACCCCAGCATCTTTTTTGAAAAAGCTTATAACGGGGTGTTATAAAGCCTCTCCCTCCCGGCAGCCTAAGAAGTCCGCCGTGCATATGGCCTGATAAAATGAGATCAGGATTAAGTTTCCTGTACTCACCGGCGTACTCCGGATTATGGGCGCACATTATATTAAACGCATCATCTCTTGATTTATACAGACTCTTAAGCTCATCCACAGAAGGTGTGACGCTTATCTTTTTGTTATAATATTTCTGCTTTAGAGATACACCGGAAATCTGAATATTATGATCATTTAAATATACAGCATCATTATCCAGTATTATCGCGCCGCATTCTTTAATCTTTTCTTTAAAAACTGAAAGACTGTACGGCGTATCATTTT
>DFKO01000214.1 GCA_002373855.1 Lachnospiraceae bacterium UBA3643 | reverse complement strand
CCTTTAATGGCATCTACTATGTAATCATTGTAGCAGCCAAGGTCAGTCATGACAGCGCTCTTTTTATCTCCGCTCTCAAATCGGAATGCACTGGGCTGCGCCGCATCGTGGCATATCTTAACAGGCTTTATATCAATATCTCCGATAGTAAATACCTCGTCATACTCAATCGGTATAAAAAGCTCCGGATCGACTGCTCCCAGCTTGCTGTATCTTAATGTAGCCTCTATCGTACCCTTTGTACCATATACAGGCACGGGATATTTTCGCAGAAACACGCCCAGTCCGCCGATGTGATCGGTATGTTCATGGGTAAGCAGTATACCGTTTATATCCATACCGGACAGTTCCAGTTTCTTAAGGCCTTCTTCTATTTTCTTTTTGCTGACGCCTGTGTCTACGAGCAGATGGGTATTGTCCGTACCCATATATATCGAATTGCCGCTCGAGCCGCTGGCTATGCTCATGGTTCTCATTATCAGTTTTCCCAGTAGATATCGAGCACATCGCCTTCTGATAACACTTTCAGGTACTCAGCTGTTTTGCCGTTTAAGTTTGTGACGAGGACTTTGCCCTTCACATTCTTTGTGTCAAAATTAATTACGTCAAACACATCGACAAATACATACTCAGCCTTGCCTTTAAGGGTTACGGGCTTTTTATTTACGGTAATATGCAGATCTCTTATCTCTTTTTTCTCTTCATTTTCTTCGGGTGCAGGCTCATTACTGTCATCAGCTTCAGCGTCTTTAGCCTCTTTTTCTCCGGCTTCTTTTTCAGCTTTTATGGATGCATTCTTTTCCTCTGACTTTCTCCTGGTCTCTTCTATTTCCTCAGGAGTGGAGTCGGGGAGATTTTCAAATGAATCCTCATCTGCCATGGCCTTTGCCGTCTTTGTAGGCTTTTTCTTTTTGCCCTTTGACTCGGACTTAAGAGCCCACTCTATAGTAAAGTTGTCATATACGAGAGTATTATCGTCAGCTTCCTCGTTGTTTACTACCACTGTCATGGTCTCATCAAGGGTGACATCCATAAATTCCCTGACCTGCTTTACTGTATAGAAATCAGGGAGGACTATCTTGTCCCCGTCCTGCACGTCATAATATACACTCTTTGGCTCGCCGTTTACGACTACGAGTCTCGGGAGCAGTATCTTGCTGCCATTGACCTTTACTGTTATGGTCGACTTTACCTCAGGTATCTTGGATATCGGGAGTACTGCGGCAGGTCCCATGGTGGAATCCTTTACGACGATGACATCGTTGGCCTTGATCTCATGATGTATATCCACTTCCTCGCCGTTGACTGTGATAACGGCCGGCTCTCCCAGCTGACCTCTGGCGATACGGCTCACACCATTTACGCTGTAATTGATCTCAGGACCCCTTCTGGGAAACAGTCTGTCATTGGGAAATGACGCATGCATGGCCGCATCAACAACCGCTACCGAATTATTATTATAGAGTTTAATACGCTCATCGTTAAATGTGACATATATAAAGTTATTGCTCTGGTCGTAGTAGTTAAGGCAGATTCCGATAGGTGTGACAAGGAGGGAATCCTTCTTGATCTTCTCCCTGAATCTGATCTTTTGCATGACTTCCTCGCCGCGGATAGCACATCTCTCCTCAGGGATGCCGAGGTGACCGGCCAGTTTTTTTGTATATCCGGCTATCTTGCCGCCTCCGCCGACAACAAATACGGCGCTGACAGGCTTGCCACCGTTTAGCTCCATGATCTTGTCTGATACATCTTTTGTCATGGTATCGATATGATCATCGAGGAGCTTTAATATATTTTTTCGCTCAGCCTTCTGGGGGAGGCCCATTATATCTTTGTATTCAACTGTCGTCTTTGTAGCTATGCCGCGCTTGATCTTTTCTGCTGTATCAAAGTCTACCAGACAGTTTTGGGCAACCACCTCCGTGAGACCGTCACCGGCAGAAGGTATCATGCCATATGCCACTATACAGCCGTCTTTTGTAATACAGATATCGGATGTACCTGCACCCACGTCCACAAGGGCAATGTTGAGCATTCTGTACATCTCGGGGATAGCCACAGTAATGGCTGCAATAGGCTCGAGAGTCATATTCACAACTGTCAGGCCTGCTATCTCAACTGCCCTGTAGAGACCATCCACAACATCATCGGGGAGGAAAGTCGCTATGATGTCCTCTCCTATTGTCTTTGCTTTATGATTTTCAAGATTACCTATCTGGTAATTGTTTAAATAATATCTGATCACCGAGTTGCCGACACAGTAAAATTTAAGTCCCGTATCGTTTGTCTCCTGAAACTGCTCGTATGCTTTCTCAATACCCATGGATGTGAGAGCAGCTATCTCCTCAGGGGTGATGACTGTCTCTTTATCAAGTTCCCAGTCTACATGGGTCTCGATGGTACGGAGCACTCGTCCAGCAGCAGCTATACATACATCTGTCAGTTTGATACCGAGTTTTTTCTCAAGGGCTTTTTTGACAGCATTTATCGTATTACCGACTGCGCCGATATCATGGATCTGTCCGTCGAGCATGGCTCTCGTCGTATGCTCCTTTACTACCTGAGCTACCACGTTAAACATGTCTCCCTCACGGAAACCGACGGTACCCACTATGCTTCTGGTACCGATATCAAGACCAAATACATATTGTCCCTGATTCTTTTCTTCGCTCATTAAATCAAAAATCTCCCTCTGTTTATGCCTTTAATACTTCTGCAACGCACCTGTCTATATTTTGGTGCAGTTTTTCTGTTGTACCGTTATTTTCTATCACCCTGTCACATCCTGCGATAAACTCTTTTTCAGAGAGCTGATGGGACATGATATCCCGGATCTTTTCATCTGAGTATCCCCTGCTTTCCCTTAGTCTCTTTGCTCTCACCTCAGGAAATGTATGAATATACCAGAGTTCATCAAGGATTTCGCCATATCCGTTTTCAATTAAAAGTGCTGCTTCCAGAATAAATATCCTGCAGCCGTCTTTTTCCTCAAGAGCCATCCTGTTTAATATATATTCTTTGACAGCAGGATGGATTATGCCATTAACTTTTTTGACATTTTCACTGTCCGAGAATATGATATCGGCAAATTTCTTTTTATTGATTTCACCTGCTTCATCGAGGATATCAACGCCAAATACCTTAACTAAATTATTATAGCAAGGCCTCCCTTTCTCTTCAAGCATCCGGGCTGCCTCATCGGCCAGCAGTATGACCGCTCCGTATTTATCTTTAAGATATGCCAGAGCCTCGCTTTTACCGGTTCCGACACCGCCTGTAATGCCTATGGATATCATGATCTGACAATACCTCCGATTTATTTGGCCTCGTACCAGTTTGCTCCCGATGACTCGGATACATCGAGTTTTACAGGCAGGTCTGCTGCTCCCTCCATCTCCTGCTTTAATACAGCAAGTACTGCATCTTTCTCTTCATTAAGAGTCTCAATCAGGAGTTCGTCATGGACCTGGAGCACTATTTTTGATTTAAGTCCGTCCTTTAACAGCCTGTCATGGACATTTATCATTGCGATCTTCATAATATCGGCTGCCGATCCCTGGAGAGGCGCATTCATGGCTACTCTCTCGCCAAATTGTCTGCGCATAAAGTTACTGTCCTTTAGTTCCGGGATAGGTCTGCGTCTGCCAAAGAGCGTTACGGAATATCCCTTTTCCTTTGCATCGGCCTTGACCCCGTCAAGGTACTCCTTTATGGCCGGATATGTCTTAAAGTAATCATCAATATACTGCTTTGCCTCTTCCCTGGTAATCGAGAGATCCTGAGATAATCCAAAAGAGCTGATACCGTAGACTATACCAAAGTTTACCGCCTTGGCATTTCGTCTCATTAAATCAGTAACCTCATCAAACGGTACATGAAATACCTTTGAAGCCGTGATCCTGTGTATATCTTCGTTTTCCTTATATGCATTTATGAGATCCGGATCTTTTGAAAAAGCAGCGAGGAGCCGGAGCTCTATCTGGGAATAGTCCGCGTCGCAAAATACCCTGCCCACTCCGGCAACAAATACTTTACGCAGTTTGCGCCCGAGCTCATATCTCGTCGGTATGTTCTGAAGATTGGGATCGTTGGACGACAGTCGTCCCGTCGCCGTAACAGTCTGGTTAAAGGTTGAATGTATACGGCCATCTGACGAACATGCATCAGATAATCCCTCCACGTATGTACTCTTTAGTTTTGCCAGCGTCCTGTACTCGAGGATATCCCTGCAGATCGGGTTATCCACAGCCAGTTTTTCGAGGACTTCCGCACTTGTCGAATATCCCGTCTTGGTCTTTTTTCCTCCCTCGAGGCCCATTCGCTCAAATAAGAGTTCACCGAGCTGCTTGGGAGAATTGATATTAAATGTCTCTTTTGTCTCACCTGCGGCATCCAGTATCTTTTTCTCGATAGCTTCAATCGAGCCGGATAGTTCCTCCCCGTATGCCTTTAACTCGGATACAACCATGGGCATACCGATCTTTTCCATTGTATAAAGTACGTATGCCGTAGGCAGCTCAATATCAAGATATAGGTCAAGCTCTCCGTCTTTATCAAGACTGCTCTTTAATATATCCATCAAAGATAACGAAAGGGCAGCGTCAAGAGACGTGCTCTTTACAAAATCGTCATGCTTATAATCCGATAAAAATGCAACGGGCCTCGTGGCAGCGCTGACATCCATTTTTTTATCAAGCTTTAAATCATACTCAGGGGTATAGATATTCATATACCACTGGGCAATGTTTTTAACTGCCGGCTCAGATTTAAGAGGATTGAGGACATATGCCGCAATCGATACGTCAAAGAAATGTTTTGACATATCCCGTGCATATACACCATCAAGCTCACAGGCGTGGAGATATCCCTTCATATCACCTGTTACTATCAGTACATTATTATCATAAAGGTTTTTAAGGCCTTCTTTTATGAGTTCACATCCCGTCACCTTGCTGTCGGCAAAATATGTGGCGCCGCTTAAAAATGCCACGGCTATAACCATACGGCCTGTGTTTTCTTCACTTGCAAAGAGGGACATCTGGCCGCTCTCCTCCTCACTTAAGTCTGCAGTCCCGTCCTTTAAAATACTGACGCCTATTACCGGCTCCTTTAGAGCTCCGGCAAACATGTCAGACATTTCTTTTTTTGATTTAATCTCCGTTATACCGTCCAGTATCTTTTGAACCCGATCATCATCCCTGACATCAGTATTTGTAAACCTGTTCAGGAAGTTGGAAATATTCCACTCGGTCAGGCGCTCTCTAGCCTCAGCTGTATAGATATCGCCAAACTGTGCCAGATCAAAATCTGTCTCAACGTCGGCATCAGTCAGAATGGTTGCCAGTTTTCTGCAAAAATAAGCATTATCCTTTGAGGCGATGAGTTTCTCGCCTGTCTTGCCCTTTATCTCATTTACATGGGCATAGAGATTATCCAGGTCTCCGTATTCTGCCAGCAGTTTTTTGGCACCTACTTCGCCGATACCTTCCACACCCTGATAGTTATCTGATGAATCACCCATGATGGCCTTTAAATCAATAAAGCCCTTGGGAGTGACGCCATACTCGTCCATCAGTTCTTTTTCATGATAATCATATTCTGTAGTCGTGCCCTTGGATGTCTTGGGTATCCTGACGAGTATCCTGTCGGTCACCAGCTGGAGGAGATCCTTGTCACCTGAATAAATGATGACCTCCATCCCTCTGCTCTCGCCACGCTTTGCAAATGTACCTATGATATCATCAGCCTCAATCCCGGGCTTTTCAATCACAAGTATACCCATCAGCTTAAGGAGTTCCTTCATCATGGGTACCTGAGCCTTGAAATCATCGGGAGCAGGCGAGCGTTTTCCTTTATATTCCTTATAGAGATCATGCCTGAAAGTAGGCGCAGATGTATCAAAAGCAACAGCCATATGGGTCGGCTGTTCACTGTCTATCAGTTTAAACATAATGGCGAGAAATCCGTATACCGCATTGGTAGGGAGTCCCGACTTGCTGGTCATATGAGGCATACCATAAAATGCCCTGTTTAATATGCTGTGTCCGTCCAGTAATAATAATTTATCCAAATGTATATCCCCTTGAAAATATTAGTAGATTAAACGAATAGTCCGGCCATAAGAATGACGAAAGTAAATATAATGACAGAAAACAGAGCCGTAGACATGACCTTTCTCGCCAGACGGATATTTTCATAATCAGCCCTGGCATCTCTCATCACTTTACCAAAGTCATCTCCGAGGTTGAATGCCTCACCGCTCTCGAGACGCTTTAATCCCTCCATGACCATGTATGTAGTTCTCAGCTCATCATAGCAGTTCTCACATGTATCCACATGGCCAAGGAGCTCTCCGTTTCTCTCAAAAGAGAGTTTTCCGTTTAAAAACGGAGTGATGAGCTGCCTGTAATCACGGCAGTCTTTTTCTTTTGTATTTTTGATGTTTGTAAATTTAAAGTTCGATTTCATCGGGTATAATTATACCACAATGAAACTTGTAATTGTTGTTTTCTTATGTTAACATTCTTAAGGATGTTGATCGAATGGTCAGGATCATATGCCGGCTTGTCGGAATGGCAGACGATGCAGACTCAAAATCTGTTGTGGGTGACCACGTGCGGGTTCAAGTCCCGCAGCCGGCA
>DFKO01000063.1:539-4889 GCA_002373855.1 Lachnospiraceae bacterium UBA3643 | reverse complement strand
CTCACATTAAAGTACGGCAACTTTGTAAAGAATTATTTAAAAGCCGAAAAGTGCGTCATCGCAGTAGGCAGGGTCATGACATGTGTCCTCGGCATGGTGGTTGAGAGAGAGCGTGCCATAAGGGATTTTGTCAAAACTCCCTTTTACAGGGTAATAGGCAACTTTAATATAATCGATGCAAAAGTAGCCGGAGAATGGAAAGCCATCGAAGGTTCGAAATATTTTGAATCGCCCCTTCTCTATAAGGAAAACGGATTTGCAAAAAAAGAGACGGCCGAGCAGTTAATTGCAGAGCTCTCGGTAAATCAGCCGATAAAGGGTGTCCTTAACTCAATAGAGAAAAAGACTGAGAAGAAAAATGCGCCCCAGCTCTTTAACCTGGCGGAACTTCAGAATATATGCTCAAAGCTGTTTAAGATAAATCCGGATCAGACACTGGCAATCGCCCAGGAATTGTATGAAAAGAAACTGACCACATATCCCAGAACAGATGCCAGAGTACTCTCAAAGGCTATCTGTAAAGAGATAGAGAAAAATATTAAGGGCCTGACATCTTACAATATATGCTCAGAACCTGCAAAAGTAGTTTTGCAGCTGGGAGCATATAAGACTATCAGCTCTAATAAACGATATGTGGATGACTCCAAGATCACGGACCACTATGCCATCATACCTACAGGTCAGGGATTTGGGGCACTGCCGGCGCTTTCTCCTACGGCCCAGAAGGTCTATGAAGTAATCGTCCGTAGGTTTTTAGCTATATTTATGCCTCCTGCCCAGTACCAGAAGGTATCCCTCTGTATCAGCATTGATAATATGGCAGAAGATAAAAAAGAATCATTTTTTGCTAACTTTAAAGTGATGACAAAGACGGGATATACAAAATATTCGACGTATTCTTTTGTAAAAGAAAAAGACAAGGCAGATGAAAAGCAGCCTGATGAAGAAAATGATAAAAAAGAGGAACAGGAGGAAATCAAATGTACTCCTGAATTTCTGGAGGCCCTCTCGAAATTAAAGAAAGGCACGGAGATTGAGTGCAGCGGATTTGAGATTAAGGAAGGTGAGACATCGCCTCCGAAACGATATACGACAGGAAGCATGATTCTGGCCATGGAAAATGCAGGCCAGCTCATAGAAGACGAGGAGATGCGTGCCCAGATTAAGGGAGCCGGTATAGGTACCTCGGCTACCAGAGCAGGTATCCTCACAAAGCTTGACAATAACGGTTATCTTCAGACAAATAAAAAGACCCAGGTCATCACACCGACGCTTCTTGGGGAGATGATTTATGATGTGGTCAATCATTCCATAAAAGGACTCTTAAGTCCGGTACTTACAGCCAGCTGGGAGAAAGGCCTGGCGGGAGTTGCAGGAGGAACCATATCAAAAGACGAATATACCGCAAAGATGAATGCGTATGTGGTAAAAAATACCGAGGGTGTGAAAGCACTTAATAATCAGTCGTATCTCTATGGATTTTTTGATAAAGCTGCACAGTATTACAAAAAAGGTAATAATACACAAAAAAATACGTGATTTCTGTTATGTTTTCGTTAAGAGTGTCTGATATAATTACTGAGGTGGTATTTAAACTTTTTGCATAAAAGGGATTTTTATGAGTGATATAGAATACAGGCTTTCAGAAATCAGAAAACGCGTCAGATTAAATAATATTGTTATATTTATTTGTATATTTTTCAGCGTGGTCTGCTGGTTTGCAGTTCAGCTTACAGGTATATTAGCAGTTTCGGATCCGGTTCAGATCGGTCCTGTTTTCCTGCCTCTTTCTTCAGTCAGAGGTCTGCTTACTGCGATTATAAATCTTTTATGTTTTATCATAGTCTGCTGCAGTTACAAGGTAGGTTTATGGTTTGGCACTATCATTATGGGCGTCAGTACAGGGTCAATGGTCATGTCCATCGTGAGAACCCATGACGCAACTCCTCTACCCGGACTTATAACAAATATTTCCACCATCATAATTTTATATATCATCGCTTTTGAGATCAGGCGTGTGTACAAGGACAGTATCACAGATATCCTCACGGGCCTGTACAACAGGCGTGGTTTTGCCATCAGGGTTGATAAGTATATCCTCAAAAAGAAAAATAAAAAGTTTCACATTCTCTATATCAGGCTTAAAGATATCCGTGCGATCATTGATGAGCACGGCCATGAGTATGTGGATGATATCATCTGCCAGATAGGTACCCGTTTAAAAAATCTTGTCGGATTAAACGGTCAGGTGGCAAAACTTGACGGCCGGGAGTTTGCAGTAGCCATCAATGATACAATGGACCCAATAGATACGGCTGAGAAGATAATCGATACGATTTATAAAAAGATAACTGTCACCATAGATGATGCAGATATGGATTTCAATCTGTCATCTTATGTAGGTATAGCATCTTATCCCGATACGGCAAAGGACTCAGCCGGACTCATCAGATTTTCTGGTATAGCAGCATTTAATGCGATAAACAGTCCCGATAAGAGCTACTGCATGTATGAGGACGAGATGGTAGAGGACCTTCATCACTGTGCCGAGATGGAAAAGACCATCAAGCATGCCCTTGAGAATAAGCTTTTCTACCTCATGTATCAGCCCCAGTTTACATCGGCTGAAAAGAAGCTTAGAGGCTTTGAGTCCCTGATAAGACTCAAGGATGAGGAGGGCAATTTCATACCGCCGTCTGAGTTTATCCCTATTGCGGAAAATACGGATCTCATCCTGCGTATAGATGATTATGTGCTCAATATGGCCATGGAACAGTTTGCGATGCAGTTCAGAGCGTCTGAGGATAAGCTGATACTCTCGGTAAATGTGTCAGCAAAGAATATGGCATCATCTGATTTTGTGGACAGAGTACTTGATATAATAAACAAGACATCGTTCCCTCCCGAGAATCTGGAGATAGAGATCACTGAGTACTCGTTTGCCATGTCTATGGACCAGACGGTTGAAAATGTCATGAGGCTTAAGGAAAACGGTATACAGGTGGCTCTTGATGATTTCGGTACAGGATATACATCCCTTTCCCAGCTTTTAAAGCTGCCTATCAGCGTGCTCAAGATTGACAAGTCACTGATTGATGATATAGTTACCAATCAGACAAACTGCGACTTTGTGGATGCTATCATCTATATGGGACATCTCATGGACTGTGAAGTCATATCGGAAGGTGTCGAGTACCTCGATCAGCTCAATATCCTAAAGGAGCATGAGTGTGACTTTATACAGGGATTCATCTGGAGTAAACCGATTGAATACAATGATGCCCTGGCACTTACGAAAGAATAGAATAAACGGAGTATTTATAAAATGGATTCAGCTAAAATTTCAAATCTTTACACGTTGTCGGAGACTATTGCGGCTCCATATTTTGAGGGCAAGACCTATCCCTGGGAGATGCTTCCGGAGATCAAAAACATTATCGCGGACCTTATCACAAAACTTGATCCCGATATTTATGAGAATCAGGGCGATAATGTATTTATCGCAAAGAGTGCAAAGATCTATCCGAATGCAAACATTTACGGTCCCTGCATTATCGGAGAAAATACAGAAGTACGCCCCGGAGCTTTTATCAGGGGTAATGCCATAGTCGGCAACAACTGTGTAGTCGGCAACTCTACAGAACTTAAAAATGTAATACTTTTCAATAACGTGCAGGTTCCCCATTACAATTATGTCGGAGATTCCATCCTCGGATATAAATCACATATGGGAGCAGGTTCAATCACATCTAATGTTAAATCTGACAAGACACTGGTAGTCATTAAGGACAGGTCAAAGGGCGAGGAGATCGAGACAGGTATCAAGAAAGTCGGCGCCATGCTCGGAGACAATGTGGAGATAGGCTGCAACAGCGTACTTAATCCCGGAACAGTCGTAGGCCGTGGCTCCCATGTATATCCTACCAGTTGTGTCAGAGGCGTCGTACCCGAAAACTCTATCTTAAAGAGTGACGGAGTAGCTTATCCTCAAAAATAATTTTTTATATAACATATAAAATTATGGATTTTTTCGTTTTAATGTGCGAAAATAATAATCAAATGTTTTTTTGAAAGGAGAACACACATGATCATCTCTAAAGAAGTACAGGATATGTGCGTTGTTGCACAGGGTGTGCATCACGGCGCAGCACCCATTCCTGAAGAGGCAAAGTGGGTAAAGGCAAAAGAGGTAAAGGACATTTCCGGATACACACACGGTATCGGCTGGTGTGCACCTCAGCAGGGAGCTTGTAAGCTTTCTCTTAATGTAAAGGAGGGTATCATCCAGGAAGCACTCGTTGAGACAATCGGATGCTCAGGTATGACACATTCAGCAGCTATGGCAGCTGA
>DFKO01000063.1:0-471 GCA_002373855.1 Lachnospiraceae bacterium UBA3643 | reverse complement strand
ATCCTTCCCGGCCTTACAGTTATGGAAGCACTTAATACAGACCTTGTATGTGATGCTATCAACACAGCAATGAGAGAGTTATTCCTTCAGATCGTTTACGGTCGTTCACAGTCAGCATTCTCTGAGGAAGGACTTCAGATCGGTGCAGGTCTTGAGGATCTCGGTAAGGGCAGCCGTTCAATGGTTGGTACTACATACGGTACACTTGAGAAGGGACCCAGATATCTCGAGCTTACAGACGGTTATATCACAGGCGTTGCTCTTGACGAGGATGACCAGATCATCGGTTACAAGTATGTAAACTTTGGTAAGATGATGGACTTCATCAAAGCTGGTGATGATGCCAACACAGCTCTTGAGAAGGCTAAAGGACAGTATGGACGTGTTGCTGATGCAGTTCGTTGCATTGATCCTAGACACGAGTAATTATAGGTAAGGAGGAATATAATAATGGCTTTATTTGAATCATAT
>DFKO01000164.1 GCA_002373855.1 Lachnospiraceae bacterium UBA3643 | reverse complement strand
TGCCTTGCTTTCTCAAGCTGGCTTTTTAATGTGTTACCTTTTACTGCTTAAAGGTCGTTTGTTCTCTGAAAATTTTGGAATTTTCAGGGTTGCATTACTGTGAAATTATCAAGGTTCTCTTGCCTGTTTGTAAGGCCGTAAATTAAGCACGCTCGGAGATTTTACTGCATGTCCTCTCTTTGGCGTGCTTTATGATAATACCAAACCGGATTGCTAAAGTCAACAATAATTTTTATACATTTTTGAATTTTTTTATTCGATGTATTTTGTCTATTATTTATAAATCCGTTTCGGTTTATTCTTTTACATCAAATTCCTTATTCAGTTTTTTCTTTTTTATATTCTTTATAGTGATAAATATGATAATGAGAAGTACCGCGCCGCCTATACATCCGTACTTTATCATCTCCTCCGTATGATCGGGCTTGTTTCTGACCACCGCAAATGTATCACCCGGACGCATTTCAAGTACAAGATACCTTCCGTCAAGGGCGCACTTTGCCTCTGTAAAGGTATCTCCGGACAGGATATATACGGTTCCGCGCTCCGCCTCCTCACCGACATAAACTCTGACCGTATAAACCGGAGAGGTCACAGCGACATTTTTAAGGTTCCATTTATATGCATACAGCAGGCTGTCTCCCGCTTCCGGCACATATACCTTCTCCGGCATTTCCAGAATAACTCCCGTCTCCTTGTAAAAGCTTCCCTCCACAAGGAATACGGCAAGTCCGGTGTCCGTATATTCCATACCGGATACAGAGTCCACCCATCTGATATATTCGACATCATACACCCTGTTATCGACTACAGGTTCATTGATATCATCCGTATCCCATACAGCGTAATATCCCTCCTTTATCGGAGCCTCGGGGAAATCCTCCTCTGTGATATAACCTCCGAAGGGAACCGTTATACTGCCTATCTCCTCATCGTCCGCATTAAATCTTACGGTCACGGTATTAAAGCCCTCGGGGATATCCTCTCTTTTAAGGAGCTCTTCTTTGTCCATCTTCTCGGCTATTCCGACATATGTAATGTAATCTATCCCCTCAAGGTCATCGGAAGAGAAGAAATTGTTTACCCTCTCTCCCTCGTCATCAACATCTCCGGCAATGGCACCTACACATTCACCGCCGGCATCGATGGTTGCCATGGATATACAATCTTTGACAGTATATCCGTATCCGCATATACCGCCTGCAAAATCGGTTCCGGATATATTGCACAGACAATAGCTTTGCATGATCGTACCTGCACTGTAGCCGACTACTCCACCAAGATAGCTGCCGGATTCGGATTCAATTCTTCCGTATCCCTCACACTCCGTTACGATACCGAACTCCTGCTGACCGACCACTCCTCCGGAATAATTCTTTTTGGATACGACCACGCCGTAATTGGTGCTTTTGCTTACGATACAGCTTACCTTTGTACGGAGCACCACATCCGTTTCCTCGGTCAGATCAAAATCATATTCGGGGTCCTCGTTGAATTCTATATTCATGGTGCCGGCAACGCCACCTGTATTTATATCGCCCTCAACCTTACCCCTGTTGGTACAGCCTATTATCACACCCTTTAGATCTTTTGTATTTTCAAGGGATGTGACATCTTCTATCTTGTCACTGTCCAGGATCAGACTGATCGTATTGTCGGTCTCATCCACGAGCTCCTCAATCTGATCGTTTGCCTGGCCCATCAGATCCCTAATCTCATCGTAGCCTGTCTTCATCGACTCTATCATTCCGTCGATGTCCTTGTCGTCACTGTCATCGGCCAGAAGTTCGGCATAATGATCCTTCATATCCTCGACCGTCTCTATGTCCTCTTTTGTGACGGAATTCTGTATCTTTGTCATATTTTCCGAGATCTTGTCATACTCGTCTTTTATTGACTTCATGATCTCGGAATATGTAGGGCCGTCGTAATCGGACTCTAATAATTTCTCGGGATGCTCCGCAATATCTTTAGCCTGCTTTTCAAGTTCATCGATTTTTTTCTGCGATGCTTCTATATTGTCATAGTATTCCTGCAACTCCTCGGACGACGGACCCATATCTTTTATGGTTGCTATATTTGCCGATACTGTCTCTTTTTCATCTTTATATTTGTTATATAGATTCTCTGCGTATCCGCCTGTCTCGTCGCTTGTCCTCTCTGCCGTGGACACAATGCTGCTTAATGTATCGTTGATATCATTGACAGACTCTCTTGCCGAATTTATATGACTGCTCAGGAAATCTTCTTCTATAAAGGGTTCTGCCTGACCTACTATACCGCCGACATCTTTTCGTCCCAGTATCTCACCGTAGTTAAGACATGTCATTACCACTCCGCTCTGTCTGCCTGCTATTCCGCCGACATTATATCCGGTGTGGGCATATCCAACATTACCTGTATTGCTGCAGCTTGATATCATACCGTCAGAATATCCGCATATTCCGGCCATATCATTTCTGGTTGTCACCTCACTCACAAGATTAAAGCCGTTGACATCCACCACATCACTGATATCGGTTGCCGTAGCCTGCTCATCATCATTTATATTACCGCTGTTGCTGCATCCTATTACCGTGCCGTTGTTTGTTCCCGCGATACCGCCTGTCTCATCTGTGCCAAGTACGGTGCACGCACTGGTACAACCCATAATGACACCTGTCTCCTTGTTGATGCCTGCTATTCCGCCGACATTCACACTTGCCTTTACCTTGCCGGATACATAGCAGCCCTTTATCGTGCCATAATTTACTCCCGCTATGCCACCTACATTCTGGGCACTGCCTGTTGGAATACATACAGTATTAACAATAAGATTCTGTACGATGCCGCCTGCACCCACATATCTGAAAAGGCCGTAGTTTGATCCGGCATGGGACATATAATTAACGGTAATCGTATGACCGTTGCCCTCAAATGTACCGTTAAAGTACGGGATGCCGCCAAAGTCCGCATCGGGAATGATGATATCCGTCTCAAGCGATATCTCTTTGTTTAATGACCATCCGTCCTCACTGCAGTATGAGACAAATTCATTAAAATCTGTCATGTCGTTAATATAATAAACTTCATCTGTGCTGTTTTCGCTGGCTGAGTCATCTTTATCGTCAGCATAAACATAAGGGATATTCAAACTGAGTGCCAATAATATAATTGTCATCAGGAAGCCAACTGATCTTATTTTATTCTTCATCATTATTGTCCTCCTTTATCTCTGCCATCTTGGCATCCTCTTCTCCTATAACATCATCTTTTTGTTCTATCTGTTTCGGATCGTTTAAATCCGTCACCTGCCCGGACCTGCCGGGAATCTTGGAATCGATGGCCACTTTCATGTCACCTGTAAATATACCTGTCACATCAGCATCGATCATACCTGTAACATATCCTCTTATATGACCGGATACGGCAACACGGCCCTTAAATTCCTTCTCCTCTCTTGCAAGAGATATGGTAAGGGCAGTCTTTTCGATGATCCAGTCACCTAGGAGCAGTATCTGGGGCAGCACGAATATAACGAGAATGATCGAGATGAGCGTGCCTCGTCCAAGTGCTATACCGATAGCCGCGATGGTTGCGTTTGATGAGATATAACCTATCAGAAATCCGGCGCAGGTTAAGATGGTTCCGGAAGTAAATATCGTAGGGAATGCCTGATTGATCGTCTCTCCGACCGCCTTCTTAAGAGGCATTTCCTTTTTAAGGACCAGATAACGGCTTGATATTACTATCGCATAATCGATAGTCGCACCCATCTGGATGGCAGATACGATAAGATATGCCAGGAAATATATACCCTGACCCTGAAGGGAGGGAACCGTAAAGTTGATCCAGATACTGCCCTGAATGGTGAGTACCAGCAGTACCGGCAGTCCGGCTGACTGGAAGGTAAACAAAAGAATTATAAGTACAAACAAGGCTGTAAGTATACTGATTATCAGGTTATCGTTTGCAAATGAGCTCTGGAGGTCATGGGTACTCGTTGAGTTACCGACAAGTATCACATCCTCGCCGTAATGTCTCGCTGCTATATTTCTGATCTCATCCATCGCTTCATAGGTGGCATCACCCTCTACAGGCATGTCAAGAGTGAGGACAAGTCTTGTGTACTCCTCACCCTTTAGCTGAAGCTCGGCGTCATAAAGTTTGTCATAGAGCGTATTTAATGTCTCCTCCATATCGGGACTCAATGTGACATATCCCTGAGTGTACTGATCGTACAAAAACATAAACATATCGATGATCGGTACACTGTAATCACTTATATCCGTAATAAGCGGTCCGTACTGGCCGTCATTATATGCATATGCGGAATATAAAAGATTTACGACCTCGACATCAAGATCAATCAGCTCCGCAAACTGCCTTGGCGTAAGCGCATCAGTAAGTACATAATCATCATTTATCTTCTGATTGGCAAGACCGAGAGCCGATGATACATAGGGAAGGTCCTCATATCTTATGAGCAGATCCTTCTCCGATTCATAATCACCCACAGGAACCATTACCACAAGCTGGTTTTCCGTACCAAATGCCTCATCGATCTTTTCCGTTGCGATCTTCTCCGGTGTCTTCTTGGCACTCTCAACGGAATTGACATCATATAAATAAAGACATCCGTTTGATTTAATAAATGCATAAACGATGACAGCCACAAAAACCGGAGGAATGATCCACTTGGTGGCAGAGGCAAATTTTCCGACAAATGTGATATTGGGTACATTACATTTATGACGGGTCTTGTCCATTGCCTTTGAAAAAATCAGTATGATACCCGGCATCAGAAAGAAAACGGATATAAGGCTTATGATGATAGCTTTGACAAGGACGATACCCATATCATATCCGAGTCTGAACTGCATGAACATCATGGCTGCCATACCGGATACAGTAGTTAACGACGATGAACTGATCTCGGGAATAGCCTTGGAGAGAGCCACCTTTACGGCGGGAATGCTGTCCATTGTCTCATGCTCCTCCATATATCTGTCGCATAAGATAATCGCATAATCTATGGCAAGAGCGAGCTGAAGCACAACTGCAATGGAATTTGTAACGGATGATATAGTTCCAAACCAGTAGTTTGTTCCTTTATTTAAAAGAGCTGCTGTTCCGAATGTTATGAGCAGCACGGGGATCTCGGCATATGCTTTGGTCGAGAGGGCCAGAACGAATACAATGATGGCAACGGCGCAGACGAGGATGATATTCATATCCGCATCAAGGGATGACGATGTCCTCTCCTCCTCGCCTATGGCTGTTGATATATATACATCATAATCCTTAAGCTCCGATTCGATATTATCAAGAGCCTCTATGCTCTCCTTATCCTCATCGCCGCCATCTACGGTAATGGATATAAGGGCGTTTGCCCCTTTGTAATGATCCTCGGAGTTGTCAAATTCCACCGATTTTACTCCCGATATACCGGCGAGGTTGTCGGCGACAACAGATGCCTTGTCATAAGTGATATTTGAGATCATAACCTTTACCGTGGCATATGTCGTAAACTGCTCTTCCATCTTATCAAGACCGATCCTTGTCTCACTGGTATCGGGCAGATATGATGTGATGTCCTGATTGACATCAACCATATTCATGCAGATAACACTGTAAATTATCGCTATGATAAACAAGATCTCTATTGCCTTTCGCTTATCTACGATAAAGGATGCAACCTTAAACCAGAATCCCCGGTCCTGTTTCTTCTCTTCTTCCATGTCTCTACTCCGCTGATTACTTAATTTTGTGAATTATTCAAATTATATTTGACTAAAGATTATACTCTCATAATAAAAAAAATCAAATTTTGAAGATCTGATCCGATAAGATTTTGATAAGTTATTTATAAGGATTTGTTAAGAAATGTATAAAGAGACCAAATAATGAAAAGCAACCGCCTACTGAAGGGATATAGTCTCTATATTTTCAGGTGTGACAAGTATATAACTGACAGCGGAGGAAGTAGGGAGGACCAGAGAAACGGGCTCCTCAAATTCTCCGGAGAATTTAAGCCTGCCTGATGCCGTATAGATAAGTGCTGATGTGGAATTATAAATAACCACTCTGTCATTTGCAAAGAAAATGTCAGAATAATCAAGATCAAAATAAAAGCTGTTTTCAAGATTGCCGTCAGATGTATATACATCGAGACGGTACTTGCCCTCCTCGGTAGTATTGAAAAATACGAGACCAACCCTGTTGTCTCCTGAGTAAACGGCCCGTACCTCCTCATTGATCAGGATATTGGCGATATTTACCGGGCGCTCGCTGCCCTCGTAAAACATAAGCTTGCTGCTGCCAAGGGCAAAAGCTTTCCTGTCAGAGAGAAAACGGATCTCCGGGATGATCTCATCCTGGTAATCATATCCACTGACTAAGTTGTCTGTCTCGTTCTGGCCGACTTCACCGAAATTGTAAAAAGCTACCTTTGATGTGAGCTTGCCGGAATCAAGATATAGATATGATACACCTACAAGCTTACTGTCACTTGATATACCTATGGCCACAGGATAGCCTGACTTGCTCATGGTGGTACGGAAGCCCGCTATCTGGGAACCGTCATAGTAGTAAAGATTAACAGGGGTAACTGAACCCTTGTCTATAACGGCTGCCACCACGCCTGTCTCTGATATCTGGGCACTCTTAACAGGTGAGTTTGTCTGTATGGTTCCGCATACACCCTCGGAATTAAATATGTAAATACTCTGACCGTTGTAATCGGAACATACCGCATACTCACCGCTGACCTTTACCGTCGGGGACTGCATCTGGTACGGAAAGCTCCATACATCTCTGCCCTTACTGTCAGTACAGTGAATACCGTCAGCGCTGTAGGTGATAAACTGACTGCCAAATCCGAGGACCTTTGTCCCCTCGACATCTATACGCTCCACGGCATTTACAACAGTATATGTCGTATATACCCTGGTCTCATACCCACGCCAGATGATAAAGATGACAACCAAAACAGCGACAATAGCAAAAACTGCTGTCGCTGCAACTCTCATTCGATATTCAAATATACGCTTTTTAAAAGCGGATCTGTTTACATTGTCCCTCTCGGCCGGCATCTATATATACTTCCTACCAGATAAATTTATAAACCGTTGTTGTGTCGTACGGCTTTTTACTGTCAAATACGGGGTTTTCAAAATTCTTTTCATTTGCAGAGTTTGGATAATACTGGGTCTCTAAACAGAATCCCTTTCTCTTACAGTTTTTATATCCCTGCTTGCCCGTATTTTCACCGATAAAGTTTCCTGCATAGAACTGAACACCGGGGAGATCTGTATATGTCTCAAGTGTTCTGCCTGACTTATTGTCGGTTGCAACTGCTGCAAGACGAAGCTTTCCGTCAGGCTTATAACCGTCTATACAGAAATTATGATCATATCCGCCGCAGATCTTTATCTGTTCGTTTGTCTTTTTACCGATATCCTTACCTATGGCCTTGGGCTTTGTAAAGTCAAATTCGTTGCCCTTTACCGATGCTATCTCACCTGTAGGTATGGCATCTTTTCTGACGGGAGTATAATTTGATGCATTGATCTTAAGGATCGTATGCTCTATGTTATCACTCTTTGCCCCCGACAGATTAAAATATGAATGGTTGGTCATATTGATGACTGTCTTTTTGTTGGTATCCGCATGATAATGAATCTTTATCTCATTTTTATCCGTAAGAGCATATGTGACAGAAACCTTCATGACACCCGGGTGCCCCATATCTCCATCCTTTTTTGTGAGTGAGAATGTCACGGCATTTTTGCCCTCTGTCGCATCCCATACTCTCTTATGAAAACCGTTTACCAGGTCTGTATGGAGGTTGTTTACCTTGCGGTCGTTGACGGGGAGCTGATATACATTCTTGCCAATTGAGAATCTGCCGTTCTCCGTACGGTTTGCTATAGGTCCTATGGTAGCGCCAAAACAGCTGCCGTTTTTAAAATACATCCACAGCTTGTCATAACCGAGGACCACATCATCAACTTTACCCTTTTTATCAGGAACCATAACATTCTTAAGAATTGCTCCGAATGTCATGACCGTGATCGACATGTTATTTTTATTTGTAATAGTATATGCGTATACTTCTTTTCCGTCTCTTGTCTTTCCAAACAGTTCCTTTGTGATTGCCATAAATAACCTCCAAAAATTATAAGTCTGTTCTGCCGTCGAGAGCCCTCGTCAGCGTTACTTCATCGATATATTCTATATCGCCGCCTACAGGTACGCCGGTTGCGATCCTGGTGACTCTGATGCCTGCGGGTTTTACCAGCTTGCTGATATACATGGCTGTGGTCTCACCCTCGAGGGTAGCATTTGTCGCTATAATGAGTTCCTTTACATCGCCTTTAAGGCGCTCGATAAGTTCCTTTAATCTGATATCTGCCGGTGTGATGCCGTTCATCGGTGATATGACTCCGTGGAGCACATGATACACACCTTCGTACTTTCCCGTCTTTTCATAAGCGATCATGTCTCTCGTATTTTCGACTACCATGATGGTGCTGTGGTCCCTCTTTTCATTGGCACAGACGGGACAGAGCTCCGAGTCGGTGAGTGTCAGGCACTCTTTGCAGTACTTTACATGCTGCTTTGCATCAATGATCGCAGACGAGAGGCGCTTTACCCTGTCTATCGGCAGATTGATTATATGAAATGCCATGCGCTGGGCAGACCTTGAACCGATACCGGGCAGTGCCGCCAGCTCATCTATCAGTTTATTTATATCTTCACTATAAAGATCCATTAGAAGGAAAGACCTCCGAGATTCATACCGCCGGTCATCTTGCCGAGAGAATCCTCATTGGCCTGATTAGCCTGCTTAAGAGCCTCGTTTGTAGCTGCAACTATCATATCCTGAAGAGTCTCGATATCATCGGGATCGACTGCTTCGGGAGAGAGCTTTATGCTGACCATCTCTTTTTTACCTGTTACGGTTACCTCAACGGCTCCGCCACCTGCTTTTGCCGTAAACTCTTTTGTCTCAAGCTCTTTCTGCTGCTCCTCTATCTGTCTCTGCATACGCTGAGCCTGCTTAAGCATATTGTTCATGTTGCCGGGCATACCGCCGCCCATGAATCCGCCTCTTTTTGCCATCTTAAAATCCTCCGTTTAAATATTTATTCTGTAGTTACCGTTAATCCCGGTATTAAATCCTTTATGGCATCTATATCCACATACTGTTCATTAAATCTGCGGGTCTTGTCAAAAGTCTTTATCTCAAAATCAACATGTTCTCCGCCCATGTGCTCATCAAGGAGAGCCGAGATATCAGCCATCCGGCCGGGCTCCCGTAAATGATTGGCCTGGAATTCCTCAGGCACACATATAAAGAAAACATTATTCTCTCCTACCGAAGCCTTTGATCCCTTTAGATAAGTACCTGTAAGAGGTGCCTCCACCATCGATGATATGGATGGCCAGTGGAGTGCCAGGTCTGCAAGGGATGCGCTTATCGCCTCAGGGCTCAGCATCGGTTTTTTTTTCTCCTGCTGTGGTACCTGTCCTCCGGACGTGGCCGGAGCAACTGCCGTGACGGTAATACCGTTTTCAACTTTTTTCTCCAGCTGACGGACTCTCTCAAGGACATCTTCGCTGCCTGTATCCATCTGGGGACGGCAGAGCCTGATGAGCGTCATCTCGATGATGATCCTCTTTTGAGATGCATATTTAATCCTTGATGACAGCTCAGAGAAGATATCTATGTATCTGAAGATGGTATTTATCTCTATCTGCTTTGCTTCCTCACGAAGCCGCTCAAGGTGCTCACTGGATACTTCAAGGACGTCTTCTATATATCCGTCATCACACGACTTTACCAGCATAAGATTTCTTAAGTACCATGTAAAGTCCGTGACAAACTGAACCAGTTCCCTGCCCTGCATGACTATCTCTTCAAGGAGATTGACTGCTCCTATTATGTCATCTTTAATAATGAGCTCCAGCAAATTTGAAAATACAGAGTTGTCTACAGAACCAAGTATATCTATAGCCTTATCATATGTAAGCTCACTGCCGAAGTTAAATGCCACGCACTGGTCGAGGAGAGACAACGAATCTCGCATGGAGCCGTCTCCCATCTTGGCAATATATTTAAGGGCCTTGTCCTCGACTTTCAGTCCTTCGATATCAGCCAGTTCCCTCATCCTCGCCGATATGGTGTCGATGCCGATACGCTTGAAATCATATCGCTGGCATCTTGAGAGGATGGTGATAGGTATTTTATGGACATCGGTAGTCGCAAGTATAAACATGGCATATGACGGCGGCTCCTCAAGGGTCTTAAGGAGTGCGTTAAATGCTCCCGTTGAGAGCATATGAACCTCGTCGATTATATAAACCTTGTATTTACCGCCAACCGGTGAATACGATACTTCCTCGATGATCTCTCGGATATTGTCCACACCGTTGTTTGATGCTGCATCTATCTCGATGACATTCATACTGGTGCCTTCCGCGATAGCCTTGCACGAATCGCACTTACAGCACGGACCTGACGGAGTCGGATTCTCACAGTTTACCAATTTGGCAAGTATCTTGGCTATTGTCGTCTTACCTGTACCTCTCGTACCACAGAAAAGGTATGCATGGGATGTCCTGCCTGATGCAACCTGATTTTTCAGCGTCGTCACTATGTGGTCCTGACCCTTCACATCGTCAAAGGTCTGGGGACGGAATTTTCTGTATAATGCAGTATAACTCATGAATTAATTATCAGTCTCCGAAGCAGATTCCGAGCATTTTGGCTTCCTTTACTATAGTTGCATCAGGGTCAACAGTCTTTAGCTTGCCGGCTACATCCTCAAGGGGTACCTTTACAATCTCACGGTTTTTATATCCGACCATAAATCCGTACTCGCCCTTAAGCACCAGCTTGCCGGCCTCGGATCCGAGTCTTGAAGCAAATACTCTGTCATAAGGGCAGGGTGATCCACCTCGCTGCATATGACCCGGAACTGTTACTCTTACTTCCATGCCTATCTCTGCCTGGATAGCTTCTGCAATTTCGTAAGAAACACTGGGGTGTGTTCTCTTCTCAAGCTTTTTCTTGTATTCTTTCTTGGAAAGCTCGGCATCTTCTTTGGAAATCGCGCCCTCGGCAACTGCAAGGATAGTAAATCCGCTGCCTCTCTCCTGACGCTTTTTTATCGCCTTAATCACTTTCTTGATATCATAGGGAATCTCAGGGATGAGGATGATATCCGCTCCCGATGCCATGCCGGCATTTAATGTGAGCCATCCCGCCTTATGTCCCATTACTTCTACTATAAACACACGCCTGTGGGAATCGGCCGTGGTATGGATACAGTCGATCACATTTGTGGCTATATCAACGGCGCTCTGGAAACCGAATGTCATATCAGTACCCCAGAGATCGTTATCTATCGTCTTTGGCAGTGTGACTATATTGAGTCCCTCTGTGCGCAGCAGGTTTGCAGTCTTGTGAGTACCGTTGCCGCCGAGGATCACGAGACAGTCAAGGCCCAGCTTGTGATATGTGTGCTTCATGGCCTCTATCTTGTCCACACCGTTTTCATCAGGCTCGGTGATGGTCTTAAACGGTGTCCTTGATGATCCGAGGATCGTACCGCCCTTGGTCAGGATACCTGAGAAATCCTTGCCTGTCAGCATCTGAAAGTTGCTATAAATAAGCCCCTTGTATCCCGCAAGGAAACCGAAAATCTCCACTTCCTCGCCGCTGTTATATAATGTCTTTACCACACCTCTCATTGCGGCATTGAGCGCCTGACAGTCGCCGCCACTTGTAAGCATACCTATTCTCTTCATATCTGTAACCTCCTGTCTGACTGATCTGTTTAAAAACGTCCCATTAATTGTATCATTTACAAAAGCCGTTCACAATAAATATCAAACCAAAGTACAATCCCAGACATTTATATCCGTATCCGGCTCCGCATATCATCCTGCCGTCTATAAGATCGTCGACAGAATCAAATATCTGATCTATCAGCGTGTTTGCCGAGCCCTTATCTATTCGCTTGCTCATCTCCCAGTGATCGTCCATAAGCTTTGCAAAGGCGTCCATACGACTGGTTCATATAACGGTCTCCTTTTCTGAATCTGACCTTTATTTTGCCTTTTTCCACATATTATTATAGCATTTCGGCAAATGAATATAAAAGTGCAACACTTCTGAGACGCTTGATGGTTTATATTGGTATCAACAAATAAGAAAACATTCCGAACGGAGGAAATATATATGAATAACAAGAATAATATGACAATAAAAACAAACACAAACGGAGAATTCTTCTTTAATATAATGGCAATCGCAGCTACCACCATTGCTATCGTCCTCGGCGGCGCTACGATTATCAACCAGCTGGTTTTACCTGTCATATTCTGATAGCAGGTTCAGGGCGAATCGGCATCTTTTCCCAAAATGTTATCCTTCCGGATTTTTTATTGCTTTAATTCACTTAAGAACGCACTTAAAAATGTCTCAAGCTCCGACATACTTTCGAGCTCACAAGCCCTCCTCCTATAGTGGGCGGCATTTTTACGACTGCCTATGTACCAGGCGATATGGCTGCGCATCTCCCGCATTCCCCGGTATTCTCCCTTATGATTTACCATCATTTTGGCATGACGCATTATCATATCACAGATCTCCTCATCCGAGGGTCTGTCAGGGACGACTCCGTTTTCCAGATAAGATGTGATCTCCCTGAATATCCACGGATTGCCCTGGGCCGCCCTGCCTATCATGACTCCGTCGCAGCCTGTCTCATCAAGCATCTTTTTTGCCGACAGCGGATCCTTTACATCACCGTTTCCGATGACCGGGATGGATACGGCATCCTTAACTTTTGCTATATACTCCCATCTGGCATCTCCGTTGTAGTACTGCTCTCTCGTCCTGGCATGGAGGGCTATGGCTGCTGCCCCGGCATCTTCAAGAATCTTCGCCATCTCCACGCAGTTAATATTATCATCATTAAATCCGAGCCTTATCTTTGCTGTGACAGGTTTATTTATGGCACGACTTGTCTTTTTGATTATCTCAGCTGCTAATTTCGGATCCTTCATAAGTGCTGAGCCCTCACCGTTTCCGACTACCTTCGGCACGGGACATCCCATGTTAATATCCAGGATATCAAAAGGTCTCGCCTCCGTATCTGCTATACGCTTTGCCATCTCCGATATGATTACGGGATCGTTTCCAAAGAGCTGGAGTGATACGGGCCGCTCCTTCTCATCAATTGTGAGGAGCTCCTCTGTATTTTTATTGTTATAATAAATTGCCTTGGCACTGATCATCTCCATACAGATAAGACCTGCGCCCATCTCCCTGCAGATAATGCGGTACGGCATATCGGTGACACCTGCCATCGGTGCCAGAATCACATTGTTTGATAATGTCACATTTCCGATTGTGAGTTTTTTCAGTTTGCTCATATCATTAAAATTCCGGAGTATATGATAAATTAGCAGTTCATTACTCCGGATCTTGTATTCTTAAAAATTATTTTGATGTTTTATGCTTATCTGGTATTTTTTTCGTAGATTATCCTGAGTCCATCGAGGGTGAGATTGCGGTCATATACCGAGATCTCCTCCACCTCTTTTGCGATCATGGAACCGAGACCGCCGGTGGCTACCACATGGAGAGAGTCATAGCCTTTTTCTTTTTTGACTCTGTTGATTATATACTTAGTCTGGCCTATCTGGCCGTATACGAGACCTGCCTGCATACTCTGGACTGTATTCTGGGCCAGGATGCTCTCAGGCTTTTTAATCTCTATCTCGGGAAGCTTTGCCGTTCCTTCCGTCAGGGCATTTGCACTGATCCTGATACCGGGAGCCGTGATGCCTGCACAGAACTCGCCTTTTTCATTCACCAGGTCGTATGTAGTCGCTGTACCAAAGTCGAGCACCAGTACGGGACCGCCGTATTTCTCATACGCACTGACTGCATCTACCACTCGGTCTGCACCGAGCTCCTTGGGATTTTCCGTCACTATCTTTATACCGGTCTTTAATCCCGGGCCTACTATCATGGGCTTTGTATTAAAATATTTCTCAATAGAGCTTGTAAGAGAATGCATAAGTCCCGGCACAACAGATGCGATGATGACACCACTCACCGATTCTCTCGTATATCCGGAGAGTTTTAGCATCTCACTGATCGATATACCGTACTCATCGCTGGTACGCTGCTGCTTTGTGGTCATACGAAAGGTACATGTCATCCTGTCCCCTTCGTATCCTCCGAATGTAATATTTGTATTTCCTACGTCGATTGCAAGTAACATATTTTTACTCCGATTTATTCAAACTTTTCATGAAGATAAAATACTCTGTAAAAGAGACTGATGGACTCGAGAAGTTCTTTCCTGTTCATCCTGATCTTGTTTATGAGGAGTCCGCTGCTGATCTCATCATAGTAGTAATCGTCCTCGGCGCACTGGGTATCGAGGGATACACCTCCGTCAGGCTCTACAACTATGGTGATGATACCACCTACCTCCTCGGTAAAGAGGACACATATGATATGGAGGTCATCCTTTATCGACTGGGGCATCTTGCCAAACATCTCTTCATTAAAATAATATTTTTTTTCATATGCGTTGGCACCGCATACGACTACTCTCTCGTTTAAATTGATATCAGACATATCCATAAACTCCTCTTACGGAAACTTCTCCTGAATCGACTCTCGCAAATCCGCCATCATCTTTCTGGACAATGAGCTCGCCAAAATCGTTTATACCTGTAGCCGTGCCGGTGTACTCACCTTTTGGATCAAGGACTTTAACCTTTTCATCCTTGTTGATGAGATAGCTCTCGTACATGCTCACGATATGAGACAGATCGCCAAACTCCTCAAACATGCCGTAATAATATTCAAAGTAGTCCATCACACCGAGGATGATGTCAGACCTGGCACTCGTCACTTCATCATTTTCTATATATAATGAGCTGGCATGATTAAGCTCCTCCGGGAAATACTTCTGATTGACATTGATGCCGACACCTACAACCACATGGTCTATATTGCCTTTGTCATCAAGACCCATCTCGGTCAGTATACCGCAGACTTTCTTTTTATTTACCAGGACATCGTTGGGCCACTTTATCTTTACCTCTCCCTCTGTTAACTGGGAGAGTACATCCGCCACAGCAAGCGCCATGATGAGAGTGATGCGGGATGCCTGGTCGGGATTGCACTTTGGCTTTAAGAGCAGGCTCATAGCGATATTGCCCTGACCGTTGTCCTCCCATGCCCTGCCCCGTCTGCCTTTACCGGATGTCTGATGGTCTGTGACTACCAGTATGCCGTGGGCGTTTTTATTGCCGGAAAGGTTTTTGGCATCATCATTTGTCGAGCCCGTCGATTTTTTATACATCACGTTTTTACCGGCCCACTCGGTCTTTACCCGGCTCATAAGCTCGACTGCCGTGATATTCTCGGGATAACTGTTTAAATGAAAACCTTTATCCTCTTCATACTCAATGTCATAACCCATGTTCATCAGCTGGGTCACTGCATTGTAAATCTCATCCTCCGACATTTTACATGCTTCCGTTAATGCCATGAGGGACATATATTCTTTTGTGCTGCGGATCAGCCGCAATACATCTGCTTTCAAATAGACTGCTTCCTGATAATTAATCCATCTTTACTTCACTTAATGTAACTGCCATGACAGCCTTTATCGTATGCATACGGTTTTCGGCTTCCTGAAATACATGGGAGTAGGGAGCTTCAAATACTTCATCTGTTACCTCAAGCTCAGTGAAGTTGTACTTCTCTCCCATCTCTTTTCCTATCTCTGTCTTGAGATCGTGGAATGCAGGGAGACAGTGGAGGAATATGGCGCTCTTCTTGGCCACCTCAAACAGCTCCTTGCGGACTTTGTACGGTGACAGATCTTTAATACGTTTTTCCCATACTTCGTCGGGCTCACCCATGGATACCCATACGTCGGTGTAGATGATGTCTGCATCCTTTGCTGCCTCAAAAGCATCCTCAGTCAGCAATATACTGCCGCCCGATTCTTTGCAGTATCCCTCACATGTCTTTACAAGCTCGGGATCGGGGAAGTACTCCTTAGGAGCACCTGCCGCAAAATGCATACCCATCTTGCTGCAGAGTATCATGAGGGAATTAGCCATATTGTATCTTGCATCGCCCATATATGCGAGCTTAAGGCCCTTGCATGAGCCAAATACTTCCTCGATGGTGAGGAGATCTGCCAGCATCTGTGTAGGGTGATACTCGTTTGTGAGGCCGTTCCATACGGGAACCTTTGAATATTTAGCAAGCTCCTCCACATTGGATTGGGCAAAACCTCTGTACTCTATACCGTCAAACATTGAGCAGAGTACCCTTGCTGTATCTGCCGTACTCTCTTTTTTACCGATCTGGGAACTCTTGGGGTCAAGATATGTGGCGCCCATTCCCAGGTCCCTGGCTGCTACTTCAAAAGAGCAACGGGTACGGGTACTCGTCTTTTCAAATATGAGAGCCACGTTTTTGCCGCGGCATATATCGTGGGGCTCTCCTGCCTTTTTCTTTTTCTTAAAGTATGCTGCTACATCTACCATGTACTGAATCTCATCTGCGGAAAAATCTTTGAGAGTCAGAAAATCACGTCCCTTTAAATCCATTTCAAAACCTCCGTTAACAATCAAATAATCTCATAATATCTTCATAAGTCTCTGCCCGTCTGATACACTTAACCTCACCGTTTGAAGTGATGAGAACCTCGGCGGGTCTTGGTCTTGTATTATATGAAGAGGCCATCGCATATCCGTATGCACCTGCATCAAGTACTATGGCAAGATCGCCCTCCTTAACCGCAGGCAGCATCCTGTTCTTTGCCAGAATGTCACCTGATTCGCATATATTACCGGTAACGGTCTGCTCAGTCAGATTCTCTCTCTTAACTATCTCATTGTCTCTCATGAATTCTATATCATGCCATGAGTCATACATCGAAGGTCTGACGAGGACATTCATACCGATGTCCGTACCGATATATTTAACTCCCGAATTCTGCTTTGTGGCATGTACCCTTCCAAGGATAACGCCGCTCTCTGCCACACAGTATCTGCCGGGCTCTGTCTTAAACAGCGGTGCATAGCCGTAATCCTTCACAAACTCATCTATCAGAAGTTCAAAATCCTTCTTAAATGAATCCATGGGGAATTCCTGTTCATCATCAAGCTTGTGATAGGGGATACCGTAGCCGCCTCCGAAATCTATGAACTCGAGGTTCTTGAATTTCATTGCTATACGCAGGAAGTTTTTAACCGCCTGAAGGAAAGGCTCAGGGTCCATAAAGAGCGAGCCCACATGCTGATTGATTCCGGCAATGGTGAGGTCGTACTTTGATGCGATATCAAAAATCTTGTCTATGTCTTCCTCTGCAATGGCAAACTTTGTCTTTTTACCTGCTGTGACTACTTTCTCGTGATGACCTGCACCAACGCCGGGATTGATCCTGACTGCACATTTACCGCCTCTATTGATCTCGCCAAACTGCTCAAGCTGGCTGAGGGAGTCGATGCTGACAAGAATATTATTGTCTATCGCAAACTGCATCTCTTCTCTTGAGACATTGTTGGACACAAAAAATATCTTCTCTGCCGGAAAGCCTGCATCCAGCAGCATCCTCATCTCACCGATACTCATGGCATCCGTATAGAGACCTTCCGAAAGAGCTATCTTCAATATATTTATATTTGTATTGGCTTTTATGGAATAGTTTGAGTGAAACTCATACTTGGTAATAATCCTGCTGACTCTGCGCATACGATCTCTTAAGATATCCTCATTGTACACATACACGGGGGTACCGTATTTTGCCGCAATGTCCTCAGGATTATTGCCCTTGAAAAAATTTGATTCTTTAATAAATGATTCCATAAATATTCACCTGCTTTCCTTTAATATTTGGGAAAATCATATTATACCATATTTCGAATATTTATAGAATATTTTTTGTTTGTGTACTGATC
>DFKO01000098.1 GCA_002373855.1 Lachnospiraceae bacterium UBA3643 | reverse complement strand
TAATGCCCTTAATCACATCATCGATCGTGAAGAGCCCTTCCTCCTCGGCTATCTCCGCATGCATCATGATCTGGAGTAGCAGGTCTCCCAGCTCTTCCTTAAGATTTTCCGGATTGCCTGTCTCACTAAGGACATTTACGCCACATATCACCTCTGTAGCTTCCTCAATGCAGGACGGCTTTAATGATTCGTGGGTCTGCTCCCTGTCCCAGGGACATCCTCCCGGAGCCCGTAGCTGTGCTATTACTTTTTTAAGTTCATCAAATGATTCCATACTTATTATTCCTGATTATCTTCTGTATTATTGCCATATACTATGACACTGTTTTTACCATAATATCCGGCCACGCCTTCATTGAGCCAGAACGACGGATCGTCTGTGAGGCCGACTCCCTTGATATTGGTCCACTCTCCCTCAGGGCCGCTCTCAACATATATTATCACATCATCGTCCGCTGCCTGCTCCAGCTCATTGATGAGCCAGAGTTCTCTCGCCTCCACTCGCTTAAAATCCCCGCTTGCTATATGCCAGAACATCCTGACGGGGATCAATTCACGCATAGTGTCATTATCAAGATATCTCGTCATGGGGACAATGCATATAAGTGCCAGTATGAGATATGAAACATATGTAAAATTAAACATCTTTTTACCTGCAGCCCATCCGGCGAAGTACATGGTGCCGAGAACTATGAATACATATAGAGCAAAATATTCTATAAACATGCATCTCTCGGGGATAAACTTGCTCGAGTATCCGAGGCATACAGGAAACAGTATGACCATCGGAGCCACATAACAGAAAAATGCGACCAGTCCCGGATAAACAAATTTTTTATCCGATGATTTGAAAATATTATAACCTGCTATAAACGAAACTACTATTATGACTGTCAAAATGCCTGTTCCAAATCCCTCGGCAATCATTGTATTAACACGGCTGAGCGAATAATAAACACATATGCCGGGACTGATACTATCCACATACGATGCATGTCTCGCAAAATTACCGGGAGCAGCTACCGTAATAACAGTTGATGCAAGAGCAGCTATTCCTATTATTATATTCTTTTCGATTTTACCCTTCGTCAGTTTATCGTATATTACGGCAAACAAAAGAAGAGCACAGATAAATGTTCCTATATTCAGGGATCCTCCCCCTGCCATTATTCCGAATATCACACCTGTTACGATATGTTTTTTCTTTTTATCTATACTATAGAGCACATACGATGACAGGCATATCAGGCCAAAAGACACAGGGATCGTATAGGCACATATACCTGTAAACCAGTAAAAAACTTCGCTGAGGGGATTATTGGAGAAAATATAAAACAGGGACATGGCAAGGAGCACGGCCGTAATCAGACCGGCTGTAATCTTATCCTCTGTCATCCACTTTGATACCGAGCCAAAGAACAGCATTACGGAAAATACAAACAAAACTACCGCAAGGAGACATACAAATCTGTATGCACCAAGTCCCAGTGCATAATAAACAGGGAATCCGATCAGGATATTTACGAAATGGGTTCCCTGCCACTCCATATATGTAGTGAATGCATTTTTGATGATGTATATAAAATGATTATCAGACGTGTTTTTCCAACCGATTGCAAATTTAAAATCGTCTGCTGATGGGATTGCGTACTTACATCCTATTAAAACAGGGATAAGCATGGCAGCTATTATCAGAGATAATATAATGATTCCCGTTTTTTTCTGTTTCATTTTGTCCTCCAGGATTACTGTGTATCTGATGGGGATTATATCATATTTTCAGGGTGGGACAAAGGGACGCCGGGGTCAGGCAGGTCGCCTGAAAATCGGTGCAACGCAGATATTAAGCTAACTGCTAAAAACGGCACCGTAATCATCTTCCGGTGACCTGCCTGACCCTAGCTGTGTTTTGATACAATAAGAACAGAAAAAGAGCAGGTGTGCGATTAACCTGCTCTTTTATGTATTCCCGAACCCCGCCCTTTTACGAAAGAGGTATTAATTTATTTTACAAAGATAACACGTGAATCTTCGAGTTCTTCATAATCTCCAGTAAATTGTTCTCCATTCTTTTCGCCATAACGATCACTAAACTGGACAAATACAGCGAAATTTGTACCATCTTCATTAGCGGCTGTCATAAAGCCTAAAGAAAGACCCGACTTCGGTGTTGATTTTAAATAATCAGTGTCTCTTCCTGTTGTGTGGTTTATATCAAAAGGATTCCACCCTCCTAAAGATTCTGTAACTGCAACTGCAAAAGCACATGTAAGCCAATCTCCTGAATAATGATCCAAACCATGAACTCTTCCTCCCAAAATATCTGGTTGAAGAATATCTTCTATCATTTCTTTACTCTTATCATTTGCCTGAACAACATCCGGATCCATCATTGCATAATAAATGGCTTTTCGAACGTTGTCGCACATCTGTGTATCTGCCGCCACATTAGACTTCTCAATATACTTAATCAGCTGCGGTGCCATAACACCAATTAAAATCGCCATAATCGCAATTACGATTATCAACTCCACAAGTGAAAAACCTTTGTTGTTTGTTGCTCCTCTTTTCATTTTATTCCTCCCTGTTTTGAAAAAAGTTGTTGTTTATTACTTCCCTGATTTTTGTTCCCTATAAATCCCTATACTTCGTTTAAATACTTAATACCTGTAAAAATAAACCGGAAGCTCGATATCATAATCATCCATAAATGACATATCCGCATCCTCTCCTACAACAAGCGCATATCCTGCCGTACCCTGCATTTCAAGTGTTCCCTCTATCTCTATGCCCTGGCCTGTTGCAGTGACTTTGTCTCCGTCTGTCTCATACTCAAAGACTCTGTCCGACTCGTCTCCAAGTTCTCCTTCTATTTCCTCTGTGATCATTTCGGCGATCATAGCGTCCATCGAATCATATCCGTAAAGTGATAACATGACTCCGATCAGACTCTCATCATATCCCATATCCGCGAGTGTATCATACACATACTGGGACAGGACATCCGATGAATCTGAGCAGGCATCGATTATCGACTGGTGATCGACCCCAAACGATCCCGTTCCGTCTTCATTAAATGTAAGCCATACTCCGATATTAAAGTCGAAACTATCCTGCGAGTCAAAAAAATCTGCCAACGCACCGCCAAAGTTTATATACGCCATCCAGTTTC
The DNA here is from genome assembly GCA_002373855.1 of Lachnospiraceae bacterium UBA3643. Lineage (GTDB taxonomy): Bacteria > Bacillota > Clostridia > Lachnospirales > Lachnospiraceae > NK4A136. The sequence continues at coordinate 1,616 of DFKO01000098.1, read as the reverse complement.
CGACTACACCATCCGCCAACTGTGCCTGAAGCTCTGCGATTATTTCCTCACATTCGCTTATCTTTAGTACAGCATCGTTATAATTATCATCCTCTTCCCAGACCAGTGAGTAGTAATCAATCGCCGTCTCATAATCCTCTGCTTCAAACAGTTCCTCGGCTGTATCATAGTACTCCCTCGAGTCCCGGAGGTTCTCGGCAAAATCCATCAGATCATCAAACTCTTCATTTTTTTTCAAGATCTTTTTGCCAAGTACTTTATAGAAATCCTCGACATCATCAAAATCTATTTTTTCTCTCTTGTAGCTCTTTACTGTCTTTTCAAAATAACTGAGCATTTCCTCCTGTACATAAATCCTGTCATCGTCTCTGCGAAGCTCTCCGTATAAACTGACAATCCCGTCTATATCCTCGTTTTCAATGGCTGTCTTTATATCGTTAAATGGTTTTATATAACAAAGGTAATAGTAGAGTCCACCTCCGGCGGCGGACAGAAGCAATACAATAATTAATATGATTGCTATAACGGGTCCATGATTTTTCTCTGACATCTAAATCCACCCCTTTACTCGTATACTAACCCTAATTTTATCTTACACCTCCGACTTGTTTTGGTAAATATCGTTCGTTTTCATCAGTAACAATGTATCTGTGGCTTATCGTTACTACATTAATATAGTATAATAATTTATAACGTTAATATACTGTCGGATGGGCATAATAACCCGATTATTACGCCTGATTTAGCGAAATATAATATCTAATACTTTATTTAGGGAAAAATGGGCAGAAAATCCACAAAAGAAAACAAACGAATCGTTCAGATAAAGAGAGAAGAACTGGGGCTGACAAGGGAGCAGGCATCGGAAAAACTGGGATTTATATCAGCTGACCGTCTCGAAAAAATAGAAAACGGAAGGGTAGAGGTTCACCCCGAAGAGATCCTCGCCATGGCAGAAGCATACAACTGTCCGAATATATGCAACAATTACTGTGCCAACGAGTGTCCCATAGGTAAAAAGTACGTACCTGAAGTTGAGGAAAAAGCCCTCAGCCAGATCACACTCGAGGTCATAAATACTCTGGCCAATCTGAATAAACAAAAAGACCGCCTTGTGGAGATCACGGTAGACGGTCAGATTACCGAGGAAGAGGAAAAAGATTTCAAAATGATCCTCGATGAGTTAAACAGCATGTCCCACTCTATCAGCAGCATGAAGCTCTGGATAGAGGAGCATGTAAAATAATCTACAGAATATCTATATATTCCCCTTCAAGGGCTTTATTCATACTCCTCACAGCACAAAACTTGCCGCACATACTGCAGGCTTCACTGTGATCGTCTTCCGGCTTTCTGCTGTCCCTGATCGCCTTTGCAGTCTCAGGGTCAAGGGCACATTCAAACTGCTTGTCCCAGTCAAGGTTTCTCCTGGCATCAGCCATCCTGTTATCAATATCCATGGCTCCCGGTATACCCTTTGCTATATCGGCAGCATGAGCAGCTATCTTTGATGCAATTATTCCCTGCTTTACATCATCGACATTTGGCAGTGCCAGATGCTCCGCCGGAGTCACGTAGCAGAGAAATGCCGCTCCGCTCATGGCTGCTACTGCTCC
>DFKO01000047.1 GCA_002373855.1 Lachnospiraceae bacterium UBA3643 | reverse complement strand
AGGAATGCAGGACCCGGAGTGTAAATAGCCTTCTCTGCTTTTACATAAAGATCCTTCATATTTCCGATAAATGTAGTCTGTCCAACATATGGGATATTGTGAGCTGCCATGATAGCTGCCAGGTCTTTTCTGTACTGGGGCTTACCTGCCGAGCACTTGCCTGCAGGTGTAGTCGTCGTATCGGCGTACATGGGTGTAGCCGATGAACGCTGGGTACCTGTATTCATGTAAGCACCGTTGTCATAGCATACATATACCATATCGTGACCACGCTCCATCGCTCCGGAGAGTGACTGAAGTCCGATATCATACGTACCGCCGTCTCCTCCGAAGGTAATAAACTTGTAGTCTTCCTTTACTTTTCCCCTTGCCTTAAGGACATTGTATGCTGTCTCAACACCTGAGAGTGTGGCACCTGCATTTTCAAATGCATTGTGAATATAACTGTCCTCGTATGCCGTAAAGGGATACATGAAAGTAGAAACCTCAAGACATCCTGTTGCATTGCCGACTACAGCCTTGTCACCCGGGTGGAGAGCCTTAAGTACATTTCTGACTGTGATGGTACCGCCGCATCCCGCACACATTCTGTGACCGGGTGCCAGTCTCTCCTCGCGGCCCTGTATTTCTTTAAAATTAAATGTATTTTCCATGATTGACTATGCCTCTTTCTCTGACTTAAGAAAACAATAAACTGATACCTGAACTACTCACGCAGGCCGAGATACTGATACTCACGGCCCTTTGTACCGTTAACTGCGATGTCGGCGAGCTGATCGTACAGTCCGCATACCATCTCTACAGTCAGGTCTCTGCCTGATAATCCGTATATTACATTTATGGCTTCTGCTTTGTTTTTATTTCTGTACATAGCTGCCATCAGTTCCGCTCCTAAAGGTCCGCCGTGTCCGGTGTAGCTCTCCGCTCTATCCATCACAGCTACTGCCTTTGCATTTTCAAGAGCCTTGGCAAATTCTTCACCGGGGAAAGGTCTGAATACTCTGACTTTTAAGAGGCCTGCCTTTACGCCGCCTTCTCTCATTTTATCAACAGCATCCTTGATCGTACCGCATGCAGAACCGATACATACAAGTACATAATCTGCATCGCCCAGTCTGTATCCCTCATAGAGTCCGTACTCTCTGCCTGAAATTTTGGCATATTCCTTTGCGACATCGAGGATTACCTGTTTTGCATTCATCATGCCCTGAACCTGTGCGCGCTTTGCTTCCATACAGAAGGGTGAGTTTGCATAAGGTCCCATGGCCATCGGCTCATCTGCATTTAAGAGATAATGCTCAGGCTCGTATGTACCTACAAATTTTCTTACGGGTTCATCATCTTCAAGCATGATATTTTCAACTGCGTGGGATGTGATGAAACCGTCCTGGCATATCATTATGGGGAGTCTGACATCTTTATGCTCTGCTATTCTGTAGGCCATGAGCATATTGTCATATACTTCCTGATTGTTCTCTGCATAAATCTGGAGCCATCCGGAATCTCTTGCTCCCATGGAATCGGAATGCTCCGCATTTATATTAAGAGGTCCCGTGAGTCCTCTGTTTACCACACACATAGCGAGGGGGAGTCTTGAGGATGCCGCAACATAGAGAACCTCCCACATAAGAGCAAGTCCGCATGATGATGTGGCTGTGATCGTCCTGGCACCTGCTGCCTCCGAACCCATTGCTGCTGACATGGCACTGTGCTCACTCTCAACAGGGATAAACTCTGTGTCAACCTGGCCGTTTGCGATCATGTTTGATACAAACTGGGGTACCTCTGTTGACGGTGTGATTGGAAAGGCCGGCATAACATCCGGATTTATCTGTCTGATAGCTTCGCCGAGAGCTTCATTTCCCGACATTCTGTTTTTTGTACTCATAACTGTCTCTCCTTACTACCCTTTATTTACCGGGTCTCATGGTAATCGCTCCGAAAGGACATGCCTTCTCGCATATACCACAGCCCTTGCAGTGCATTAGATCAAAGTTTCTGCGCTGACCCTCAACTACAGGTATGCAACTGTCAGGGCAGTACGGTACGCAGAGGAGACACTGCTTGCACTTGCTCTCGTTAAACTCAGGAGTCTGGGTTCTCCACTCGCCTGTCTCAAACTGTTTTGATGTGGCGGGCTCAAATATCTTAAGACCTTCCGTCAGGTCCTGCCATTTTGTCTGATCATTGATATCTTTAGCTTTTAATGACATTATCGTACCTCCTTAAATGCCATCTTTAATGCCTTCATGTTACCGTCAAGTACTTCGGGCTTTTTGGCAAATTTATGGGAAAGAGAATTTTCCATTTCCCTTAAGAATGCATCCTGTTCTATGATGCCTGATATCTTTACGATAGCTGCAAGCATCGGTGTATTGGGAAAATATTTACCGAGAGTTTTCATACATACCTCTCTGGCATTGATTGTATATACTTTCCCCTTGTATCCGTTTAAATACGGCATGAGATCGTCAGCCGTATTCTCCGTATTGATAAGGATGGCTCCCGTATCCTTTAATCCCTTTGTCACATCTACCGTATGGAGCAGTGTCTCGTCGACAACCACTACATAATCGGGATCGTAAATGTTGCTGTGAACTCTTATCTGGGAATCGCTGATCCTGTTAAAAGCAGTAATGGGAGCTCCCATTCGCTCGGGACCGTACTCGGGGAATCCCTGTACATGCTTGTCCATCTTAAAAGCTACATCGGCCAGCAAAAGTGCCGCCGTCTTTGCACCCTGTCCGCCTCTTCCATGCCAGCGGATCTCAACTGTGTTACTCATGATTTTTCCTCACTTTATAAATAAAACTGTGTAAATAACATCATTTATGAACATCAAAAGCACCGTGTCTCCCATAGTATGCTTCATCCGGGAAAGGCACCGTGCTTTTGTATTGATTCATTAAATATCTTTAAAATCTTTTTGAATTAATCTAACGGATATTTTGCTGTAAGTGAGTCAACAATAGCGCGGGCCTCCTGAATTTTCTCTTCCTTGCCCTTAATAATGAGTGCTATTGCCTCAGCAATCTTATCCATGTCTTCTGTGTTCATACCTCTTGATGTAACTGCAGGTGTACCGAGTCTGATACCGCTTGTTACAAAAGGAGACTGAGGATCGTTCGGTATTGTATTCTTATTGGCTGTGATATGAGCCTCATCGAGCCACTTCTCAACTTCCTTGCCTGTGAGGCCTTCTTTAGTAAGATCCACGAGCATCAGGTGATTGTCTGTACCACCGGATACGATGCTCACGCCTCTGCTCATAAGTCCCTTGCAGAGAGCCTGTGCATTATCGACGATGCCCTTGGCATACTTCTTGAAGTCATCTGAAAGAGCTTCCTTGAAGCATACTGCCTTGCCTGCGATCACATGCATTAAAGGTCCGCCCTGGATACCGGGGAAGATTGCCTTGTTAAAGTTAAACTCTTTTGCCTTTTCAGCACTCTTGCAGAGGATGAGTCCGCCTCTGGGACCTCTCAGTGTCTTGTGTGTGGTAGTTGTAACCACATCCGCATAGGGAAGAGGTGACTGGTGAAGACCTGCTGCCACAAGTCCAGCGATATGAGCCATATCTACCATAAGGACTGCACCACACTTATCAGCTATCTCTCTGAACTTTGCAAAATCGATTGCTCTTGCATAAGCAGAAGCTCCTGCGATGATCATACGGGGTTTGCTCTCCATTGCAAGCTTCTCGAGTGCATCATAATCTATAAAGCCGTCATCATTGACTCCGTAAGGAACGATATTGAAATATGCACCTGAGATATTTGCCGGTGAACCATGGGTAAGGTGACCACCGTGTGCCAGGTTCATACCGAGGATTGTATCCCCGGGCTTGCATACTGCAAACTGTACTGCAAGGTTTGCCTGAGCGCCTGAATGAGGCTGTACATTGGCATATTCACAATCAAAAAGTTCTTTTGCTCTCTCGATAGCCAGTGTCTCAACTACATCTACACACTGACATCCGCCGTAATATCTCTTTCCGGGATATCCTTCTGCATATTTATTTGTAAGTACGCTACCCATTGCAGCCATTACTGCTTTGCTCACCCAGTTTTCTGAGGCGATCAGCTCAATGTGGCTGTTCTGTCTTTCCTGCTCTGATACGATGGCATCAGCGATTTCAGGGTCTACCTTTTTTACTTCATCAAGTGAATACATGTCGTTCCTCCTAAACATTTTTCAGTTTTTATAATATACAATATTTTGTCACGCTTGACAATATTTAGTCCTTGTAGGTTGCAAACTTAAGTATGCCTGGCAGTACCTCGACAGTGATATCGTCTGCCTTTGTCCTGACCTCTCCGTCAGTATGTACCCAGAGGGGCAGCGAACTTTTTATTGAAACCTTCTTTAATCTGTCTATCTTTATACCCGGCTTGCTTACATGCTCACCTTTATACAGGGTAGGCAGTATCGAGAGAACCTTTGCCTTGGGGATATCGGAAGCATGACATATATCCAGAGTACCGTCATCATCGACTGCGTCCGGACAAAATGCCAGTCCGCCTCCCTGATATCTGTGATTCATGATCGCGGCAAAGTACGCCTTGTCTATCGTATACTCTTCATTATCATCTATCTTTAGAGTCATCTGAACCCTCGGCGTACCGATGAGCTGTTTTACGGTGATAGCCAGGTAACAGAGTTTTCCGAGTCCTATCTTGTTTAGTACTTTTTTGATCTTTGAATTATTTGCTTCCTCGCATACAGATGCATCATATCCTATACCGCAACTGACAGCAAAATATCTCTTTAAATATCCCGGCTTCTCTGCATGATTGTAGCGGACGATTCCAAGATCCATGTTTCTGAATGTATCTCTTCTGACATATCCCCTGACCATCTCATCGTACGAATCTGTATAGCCGATCGCCTTTGCCAGATCGTTTGATGAACCGGTGGGCAGATAGTAGAGTATGATACGCTTAAAATCATTTTCCGTAATACTCTGAATGGCTTCGTTTAACGTACCGTCACCGCCAAGGAGCATGATCTTAAGTTCTGTATCCTGACGAAACATAAGGAGTGTCTTTACTATATATGAAGCATCCCTCTCCGGCGTCGTTTTGTATACTCTGTAGTCTTTTCCTTCCTCATCGAGGATTGTTTTTACTTTTTCCCATAACTTGGCGCCCTTTCCCGATCTTGCGGAAGGGTTGTATATTACATAAAACATGTCATTCTCCAATCATGACTTATTTTCTTTTCCCATGAGTCTCTTCATCTCAAATTTATCTTCATACATTCTCTTGTCCGAGATCTCCAGAGCCTTTTCAAAATCAAATGTCAGGCAATGGTCCGTATATGTACCGATACTTGCCGATACAGCAATACCACGTTTGCTGGCATCATTGATCTTGTCCAGATATTCATTGATACTCAGCCTGATCCTGCGCTCCGGCTCTCTGTCATCGCAGATGATGACTACAATCATCTCATCTCCGCCGTACCTGCAGCATAGTTTATGTTCAAACGGTATACCTCTCATGGCATCGGCGATGATCTTAATCGCCCTGTCGCCATCCTCGTGACCGTTTTTATCGTTGATCAGCTTTAAGTTATTAAGATCCAGGGAAACCAGTGTCACATACTTGTCCATGCCACTGTTGTTTCCGATGAGTACAGGGAGCTGGGAATGGAGTCCTGTCCTGTTAAGGAGTCCTGTCAGATAATCATGTTCCGATACTTCCCTGAGTCCCCTGGTCGTATATTTAAGATTGTTAAGGAGCATAAAATTGATGAGTGCACTGTTTAGCAGCGTCGCTGTCTGCTGTACCTTGCGGTAGTTGACCTGAGTCACCTCTCCGTATGTGATCATTATACCGGCCGACTGACCATAGAAATCAAGGGCAGAAAATACAACCGGTGTTTCCTTTGCCAGTATATGGTCTGCCTCCGGCAATATCCCGCTCATCTCAAATTCTTTCGGATAGTTTTCAATGGCGCCGCTCGTAGAGAATACATTGATAAGTGTCTTGTCAAACTGAGTCGCCCTGTGATAATCGGTAGGATTTATCGACTCATCAAAACACATTTCATTGAACATGAGTATGGTATCAACCAGCTTGCATGTAGATAAAAACAGCTTGAAATCGTTTACATCACTGCAGAGGAATATCTGCTTGCTCATCTCGTAGATTACGCGCTCATCAATCTGATATATTCTGAGTGCATTTTCATAATCCAAAAGTACCTTTGCGGGGTTAAGCGGTTTTTCACCTGATCTGCATCCGCATGACTGCATTATCTTAAAATCAACCGTCGCAAGATTGATCTCATCAACTTCCTCATCTTTAAGGAGTCTCTCGATAATATCGAGAATACATTTCGAGAGATCCTCTGTATTTTCAATGCATGTCGTGATGGCCGGGCTGGAGCCAAACGCACAGGTCAGTCCGTCATATCCGGTGACGATCACATCCTCAGGTACCTTTATATCGTTTTCCCTTAAGACATCCGTCACTTCGATTGCCATAATATCATTGGCACATATTATAGCCTGGGGCAGTTTATCTCTCCCGATTATTTTCTGCGCGGCCCATTTTGCTCCGACTGTCCAGAACTCACCGTAAAATACATTCTCCTCTTTGTAGGGGAGACCGTTCTCCTCAAGCACGCTTTTATATACACCGAGTCTGAGTTCCGATACTTCATTATCACGGAAACCGGAAATAAAGCATGTATCAGTAGCCTTATGATACTCGATCACATGCCTTACCAATTTTTCAAAACCTCTGGCCTCATCAAATCTGATATTATATGTACCCGGAATCTGTCTGCCATAGACTATGACAGGGACGGAATTCATCTTTGAAGATTCTATTATCTTGTCGACAATCTTCTTGTCATTAAAGCTCCCCTCCCAGACAAGGAGTGCTTCAAGTATATCAAAAGGAATTATCTCAAATATGCCCTTGTCACTGCCATATCCGAGACTATCGCCGAGCATATCGGAGGACATCTGATAAATAAAGAGCCTGTATCCGTTTTTTACGGCTGTTTCGTTAAATACTCTTATAAAATTGTAATACTCCTCATTACCGATCTTGGTAATACATAGTCCTATAATTCTATATCCGTTAAACATAATCCTTATAATCTGCCGGTCTTTTCGTATCTCTGCTTTAAAGAAATATAATTCTTAATACCCCTGTACCGCTGGTCTATACTGCCCTTTTGCTCTTCCATGCCAAGTGACAGTTCTATGGGGATGAGTATCTCTTCTGTCAGGTCTTCTCTGATTTCTGTCAAACATTCAAGCTGCTGCTCATACCCGACCGCATCAAGAAATTTAAGGAGCACCGGGTTAATGGCACTGTTTTTATTTTCATGCGGGGATTCTTCTTTTTTTACCGGCTCTGCCTTGGCAACCTCCTCTTTTTCAGACCTTTCTTTTTCCGGCTTTTCTTTTTCAGATTCCTCTATTATGCGAGCCGTCTGCTCTTTCGTTTTAACTGCATCCTCATACTCCACAGGTTCAAATCTTTTTACCTGGGCCGCATCCGGATATTTCTCTTTATCCACATCAGATGTAAACATCTCAAGGTCTCTTGCATATATTTTATTATCTCCGTAGAGCGCCCTGTATATTACTTCCTGTTTTCCTGATTCGCTGTTTTCAGCGATGCAGACAACCTGATAATAATTGCCTTTAAAATGTCTGTATATCTGAAACGGTTTTATCGTGTTCATGCTTCTTTTCTCTTACTGATTAGTTTTGAATACACATCAGTAATTATATCAAAGACAGCAGTCTATTTGTATTGTTTTTTTTATATAAGGATTATCGTGTCTGTTATGTCAACCGTTAATATGTGACACTGTAATGCACCGGTACCGATGCGTCTGCAAAAGGCAGTCCGTTTAAATCGCTCATCAGCTGATCCATATCTTCATCGCTCATATATCCGATGAGTCTGTGATGGATCACAACCGTATACTCTCTGGTCCCGTCCACATCTATTACGGATGAGATGTTTATCCCCGCATCATAGAGATCATTTTCGGCCAGTACTGTCTCAAGGACATCCGTGAATCTGGCCTCCATCTCATGGTAATATGATGCACTCGCCTCAGATAAATTGTCATTACCCTTAACCCTGATGCCAAGGAGCAGCACTGCCAGTATAAAAGTCATAACTATTGCCATGCCTGTTAATAAAAGTCTTACATAATCTTTTTCAGACTTACTGATATGTCCTGCCTTAACTGTCTTTCCTTTGATGCTATACGCTTTAACTCTTCTCATAATCATTTCCTCCTATAATCTCCCGGATCAACTGTTCTATGATTATGATTATAAAAATTAAGAGTCCCATATAAAGGACTCTCGAAATATTTCTTGTTTGTTTTTTTGTAATGTAAAAAATTAAATCAGTAAAGTCATTTCATGTTTTTAAATTCGATAACAAGCATGATGATCACAGTGATGAATGACAGTGCATCAGCCACCGGTCCGCAGTAAAGTATACCGTCTATACCAAAGAACCTCGGCAGGATAACAAGTGCCGGGAGCAGATAAATGATCTGCCTGGTAAGAGAAAGGAATATACCCTTAACCGGCTTTCCTATCGAAGTAAAGAATGTCGAGCTGATCGGCTGGAGGAAATTGATAAACATCAGCATCAGATAAATCCTAAAATATCTGATACCGAATTCAAAATATCCGGGTGATCCTTCTCCGAATATTCCAAGGAGTCTGCCGGGTATGGTCTGAAACAGTATCTCGGCAAATATTGTCACAGCTGCGCCAACTGCAATAGAGCGCAGATAAGTTTCCTTTACTCTCCTGTAATTGCCTGCACCATAGTTATAGCTAATTATGGGCTGGGATCCCTGGGAGAGTCCGATCACTACCGCAAAGAATAACTGAAATGTCTTTATAATGATTCCCGATGCTGCAATGGGGTCTCCTGCTCCGTATTTAGAGAGCGCCCCGTAATACTTTAGGGAATTGTTCATGACTACCTGGACAAGCATCATTGCCAGCTGGTTTACAAAGGACGCGGCACCGATCGAAGATATCCTCGCCATATATCCAAAGTTTGGCCTGAAATGCTTGGCTTCAAGCTTCACAGTCTTAAAATGCATTATGTATATTATGACGATGGCCGTAGATACAATCTGACCTATAACCGTTGCCCATGCGGCACCGGCCATTCCAAAACCGAGCTTCATGACAAAAATATAATCAAGGACCGTATTTATCACAGCACCTGACAAATTGCAGGCCATCGCAATACGGGGGCTGCCGTCAGCCCTGATGAGATGACCTCCGCCTATTGTGAGGATCAGGTACGGGAATCCTATCGCTGTGATACCAACATATGTCCTGGCATACGGCAACACATCCTCGGGTGATCCGAATGCATAAAGTATACGGTCGAGATATATTTTTGTCCCCACTCCAAGGATTGTACCGAGCACAGCCAGCATGATGATTGCATTGCCGATATAATATCCGGCTATATCCTTATGGCCCCTGCCCATGGAGAGGTTAAAATTAGACGCTCCGCCTATACCGGCCAGCAGGGCTATGGCAGTACAGCACATAGCCAGCGGAAACGCAATATTGGTCGCGGCATTGCCGGATACACCTACACACTGACCGATAAAGTACTGATCCACAATGTTGTATATCGAACCCACAAGCATTGCCACGATACTCGGCACAGCAAATTTCGTCAGCAGTGACGATACCTTTCCATCCCTTAAGGGAATGTAATCATCTTTTAATTCTTCTGTATTTTCATTCATTATTTAAAACCTTCTGTCAATATATTTCTATTAAGACTGTTCCGTCAGGATAATCATCAAGGATGCATTCGCTTCCGCTTATATCTCCGTCTGTTTTTTCTGTTTCAGGTATATATTCCCTGACGGGAGCAATCTTAAATATCAGTCCGTCATATCCTTCCGGCTCCATAATGGTATATGTGACATTAAATATTATGTCACATACATATCTGCCGTCATCAAGTGTCC